>NZ_JABXEM010000074.1:0-40409 GCF_013372595.1 Myxococcus sp. AM011 | reverse complement strand
CGCCACGCCCGCCCGCTCGGTGGTGGATCCACGAACCCAGCCCCCGGAGCGCAAGGCCCCGCTCACGCCCTCCGAGTCGATGGAGAGGCAGGCCGCCCAACACGTCGTGCGGGAGTTCGAGCGCGTGGGACGTCGCGCGCCCGCCGAGGACCCCGCGCTGAGCGTGGCCGCGCGGAGGCTGGCCCTCGACGCACTCAGCGGGGCCTTCACCGGAGCGCCGGACCTCTTCACGCTCACGGAGGTCATCAGCGACGCGGGCGCGGCGGATCCCGCCCCCCGAGCGCTCGTCATCCGCGCATGGGCCCACTCGCATGCACTCGAGTCGCTGAAGGCCCGGACCGACCTCAACACGGAGCGGGCCTCCCACTTCGGCGTGGGCGTGGCCCTGGTGGACAAGCGCGCCGCGTTGGTGACGCTGCTCACGGACCGCAAGGCGGAGCTGAAACCGTTTCCCCGCGTCATGCCCGGCGAGCGCGCGGTGCAGACGCTCTGCGGAAGGCTCACGCCCCCGCTCCAGGCTCCGGAGATCTACGTCACGCGGCCGGACGGCGAGGTGAGCATCGTCCCCCTCACCCGGCGCGGCACGGAGGGCTCCGACTTCTGCACCCGCCTGGACTTCCTCCAGCCCGGCACCTACACGGTGGAGGTGGTCGCCCGGGGCGACGCGGGGCCGGAAGTCACGTCCCTCTTCCTCACGCAGATTGGCGAAGTGCGCCGACGCGGTGAGCGCGAGAGCAACGTGGAGCCCACCACGGTGGAGGAGTCGCGCGCCGCCCTGCACGAGCGCATCAACGCCCTGCGCCGGGCGCACGGGCTGGTGGAGCTGATGCCGGACCCGGTGCTGGAGCGCGTGGCCCAGGGCTACAGCACCCGCATGACGACGGAGGGTTTCTTCGCGCACATCGCGCCGGACGGAAGCACGCTGACCCGTCGCCTGCCGCCAGGCTCGCGCTACGGCCGCGCCGGAGAGAACCTGGGGCAGGCCGCGGGGCCGCTCGCCGCGCACTTCGGCATCGAGCACAGCCCAGGCCACCGTCGCAACCTGCTGGACCCGGGGTTCCGCTTCATGGGCGTGGGCGTGGTGCTGCGCAAGGTGGCGGGCGGTCGCTCGGAGGCCACGGTGACGGAGGTCTTCACCGCCTCGTCGCCCGCCACGGAGGACTCGCAGAATCCCCAGCAAGAGGCCTATGACGCCCTGGCCCGGTGGCGCTCCGCGAAGAAGCTGCCGCCCCTGGCCCGCAGTCAGGTGCTGGAGTCGCTGGCGCTGGCGCACGCGAAGCATGCGCTGGAGCTGGACCAGCCCGCGGCCCAGCCCGGCGAGGCGCCTCTGCACGAGCGCGTGTTCCAGGTGCTCCCGGATGCGGGAACGGCCTCGGTGGATTTCTTCGTGGTGGGGGACCCGGCCTCGCTTCCCGAGTCCCGCAGCGTCACCGAGGCCACCAACAACCGGGTGGGCGTGGGCGTTGTGCGGGGAGACTCGAAGCGATTCGGCGCGAAGCAGTACTGGGTCGCCGTCATCTACGCCGCCGTCCAGTAGGGAGGCGGCGGGTGCTGCCCGTGTGGGGCGCCCCTCTCTAGAACGGGGCCTCCCCTCACACGGTGAAGCGACTGTGAATCAGACGGGACGGCGCTGGGTGGCGTAAGCCTCGAGGCCCATCTGCGGCGGCGCGGCGTGCTGATACATCGGGCACTTCATGCATGTGAAGGACTGCCACCCACGCCGGACGGCTTCGTCCAGGCAGTTGTCATACTGGTGGCAATTCAGATTGCGATGCGTCTCGACGCCGGCACGCTTCGGCCCGGCCTCGGGATTGATGGTTTGCGGCAGATCGGCTGGACACGGCTTCATGGAGCCCTCCCTCTGTGCTGTTTCCCCCCCGAGCGCTGTGAACGAGCAGTGTTACCGGACGACAGGTCCCGCCTGGACGACGACGGACCGGGGTAGCGTGTAACGGCCGCGCAAAGTAGTGATGCACCCCGGGTGACGCAATGGGCCGGCTGCAATGACCCAAGAGCACGTAATCGCCTGAACGCTTTCAGCGAATGCAACGGGTCAAGAACAGTTTTTTGGACTGGCCCGATGGCGCGCGGATTTAGGACTTGTCGGCCCCGCTGTCAAACCACCCCCCTGGCGTGAGAGGGGAATGATTGCCGCGGCCGTCTCGTTGGCAGGCCGCAAAGCCGCGTGGTGAAAGGAAGAACACATGAGCTGGCTGGTGACAGTCACGGGGTGGGCGCTGGGGGTGTCCCTGGGACAATCCCCGACAACCCTGGAGGCCGTGCGACTTCATCAGACCGAGGCGACCTCGCTGGCCGAGCGCGAGTGGGCCACGTGTGTGCAAACGAAGTGTCCGGATGCGGGGAGGCTCGGCCTGCTGGCGGGCACATTGGCCCTGTCCGACGGGAGGGCGGCCGAGGCGCGCGACATGCTGGCGGCCGGCCCCGCTCCCGCCCTGCTGGAGCCCTACCGCGCCTTCTACCTGGGTCAGGCGCGCTTCTACGCGGGGGACGCGGCCGGGGCCGCCCTGGACTTCTCCCGCGTGCTGGAGGCCCCTGGGGCCCCCCTGGACCTCGTCACGCGAGCCCGGGCGCGGCTGGGTGAGTCGCTCCTGAAGGCCGGCAAGGCGAAGCAGGCGGCGGTCGTGCTGGAGGCGGCGGTGAAGGCCATGCCCGTCCCAGAGCTGCTCTTCCAGCGGGCCCAGGCGCGAGGCGAGTCGGGCAATCGCGCCGGGCAGCAGGCGGACCTCATGACGGTGGCGCTGCGCTTTCCCACGCATCCGTACGGCGACGAGGCGGTGAAGTGGCTCACCGAGGTCCGCCGTCCCGCGGTGCGGCTGGGCTTCGCGGAGCGCACTCAGCGCACGGAGGGATTCCTCGGCGGCGGCGCGTCGCAGCGGGCCCTGGAGGAGTTGGCGACGCTGGAGGGCGAGAAGCTCTCGAAGGACCAGGCGGCGAAGGTGTCCCTGCTGCGAGCCAAGGCGCTGTTCGCGCTGGGCCGCGCGGAGGAGGCGAACCAGGCGCTCGTCCTCGCCCAGAAGGGGCCCGCGAGTGTCGCGTCCGACGCGGAGCTGCTCGTGGCGCGGCGGGCCCTGCGCGCGGACGACAACGAGAAGGCCCGCATGTTGATGGCGGCGCTGGACAAGAAGTACGCGTCGCAGTCGGCGGGTGAGGAAGGCGCCTTCTTCGCGGGCTGGCTCGACTTGCAGGCGGGCCGCTTCGCCGAGGCCGCGAAGGCATTCACCGCGCATGGGGAGCGTTACGCGCGCTCGCGGCGGCGGGACGAAGGCCTGTGGTTCCGCTCGCTCGCGTACCTGCGACTGGCGGACTACGCGCAGGCGCGCGCGTCGCTGGAGTCGCTGGTGTCCACCTTCCCCAAGAGCAGCCTCGCCCCTCAGGCGCGATATTGGATGGCGCGCAGCCGCGAGCTGGGCGGCGCGGGCGCGGCGGAGGTCGGCCCGGAGTACGAGCGCCTCATCACCCTGGCGCCGGCGTCGTTCTACGCGCTGCTGGCCTCGGAGCGGCTCAAGGAGCTGGGCCGCGTCGCCCCGGCCAGCTTCCCTCGTCCCCCCTTGTCACTGGAGCTGCCCCGGCCGCCCGAGCTGGGGCTGGCGGTGGAGCTGACGCGCGCGGGGCTGTTCCGCGACGCGGCGGAAGAGGTGGAGTCCCACGTGGCGCGCCTGCGCTCCGCGGACCAGGCCCTGCCCTTCGCGCACGCGCTGATGAGCCTGGGCGAGTTCGGCCACGCACACACGGTGGCCGCGCGCCACCTGTGGGGCCGGGCCTTCGGCTCACGCGAGCCGGATGCGCTCGCGGCCTTCTATCCTCGGGCCTTTTCGAACGCGGTGGAGCAGGCGGCGACGGCACACAAGGTGGACCCGTTCCTCGTGTGGGCCATCATGCGGCGGGAGAGCGCATTCAAGCCGGAGGTCATGAGCGCGGCGGACGCGCGAGGGCTGATGCAGATCATCCCCAAGACGGCCACGGAGATTGCCCGGAAGCTCGCGGAGCCGGACCCCGCGCCCGCGGACCTCTTCTCGCCGGACCGGAACATCCGCTACGGCGCCTGGTACCTGTCGCGGTTGATGGAGCGCTTCTCTCATCCGGTGCTCGCCGCCGCCGCCTACAACGCGGGACCGAGCGCCGCGGCGAAGTGGGCCCAGGAGCGAGGAGACCTGCCGCTGGACCTCTTCGTGGAGTCCATCCCCTTCCGGGAGACGCGCGGCTACGTCAAGCAGGTGGTGGCGGACCTGTTCCTCTACCACGCCTTCTACGACGCCCAGGGCGCGCAGCCCCGACTGTCGCTGGTGGTGCCCGCCCCCTCGAAGGAGGGCGTCACCTTCTGACGGGCTCTCAGCGGGTCAAGCGCCTGGGCGCCCTACCCGCGCGCCGCCATGCGGCGGAGAATCTCCGACTCCATGGAGTGGACCACCTCCGACAGCGGCAGGCTGCTGGAGTCCACGCGGATGGCATCCTCCGCCGCCTTCAGCGGGGCCACCGCGCGCGCGGAGTCATCCTTGTCGCGCTTCGTCTGGTCCGCGAGCACGTCGTCGAGGCTGCTCTCCACGCCCTTCTGGAACAGCTCCTCGAAGCGGCGCCGGGCGCGCACCTCGGGGTTGGCCTCCAGGAAGAACTTCGCGTCGGCGTCCGGAAACACCACCGTGCCGATGTCGCGGCCCTCCAGGATGGAGCCCTTGCTCGACTCCAGGGCCAGGCGCCGCTGGAGCTGGAGCAGGCCCGCGCGCACCACGGGACGTCCGGATACCTGTGACGCGGCCATGGAAATCTCGGGCGAGCGAATATCCCCCGACACGTCCTTTCCGCCGAGGAAGACGCGGTTCTCCTCGCCCACCACCTGGAAGTGGATGCGCACGCGCTCCAGCAGCTCGCCCAGGCGCGCGTCGTCGTCGTAGGGGATGCGCTCCTGCGTCGCCATCAGCGCCACGCAGCGGTAGATGGCGCCGGTGTCCACGAGGGAGAAACCGAGCCGACGCGCCAGCAGCTTGGACACCGTGGACTTGCCGGCACCCGCGGGCCCGTCGATGGCGACGATGAAGCAACGTGCGCTCACGCGAGCACCTCTCTCAGTGCGTTCACGCACCGCTCGTTCTCCGACGCCGTCCCCACGGAGATGCGCAGACAGGTGGGGAAGCCCCCGCCCGCGAAGGGCCGGACGATGACGCCCTTGCGCAGGAGCAATTCGTACAGCTCGGTGGAGGAGCGGCGGAAGTCCGCGAACACGAAGTTCGCGTGGCTCTTCGTGAGGGAGATGCCCAGCTTCGGCAGCTCCGCCTCGAAGTAGCGCAGGCCCGCGCGGTTGTTCTCCCGCGTGCGCTTCACGTGCTCGGTGTCCTCCAGCGCCGCCAGGCCCGCCGCCTGCGCCACCACCGTCAGGTTGAACGGCATGCGCGTGCGCTGCAGGTACATGGCGAGCTTCGCGTCCATCACGCCGTAGCCCAGGCGAATGCCCGCCAGCCCGTGAATCTTGCTGAAGGTGCGCAGCGCCACGACGTTCGGATAGCGCCGGAAGAGCTCCACGCCGCTGACATAGTCGGGCCAGTCGACGAACTCGAAGTAGGCCTCGTCGTAGGCAATCAGCACCTCGGGAGGCACCGCCGCCAGGAACGTCTCCAGCTCCTTCCGGCCGAACGCGGTGCCCGTGGGGTTGTCCGGGTTGGCCAGGAAGATGAGCCGCGTGCGCGACGTCACCGCGCGCGCCATGGCTTCCAAGTCGTACTGGAAGCCCTCGCGCATGGGCACCTCCACGAAGGGCCGCCCGTGGGCCTGCGCGGAGATGCGGTACGCGGAGAAGGAGTTCTTGCACAGGAGGATTTCGTCCTCCGGCGTGGTGAAGGTGCGGATGAGCAGTTCAATCAGCTCGTTGGAGCCGCTGCCCAGCACCACCTCTTGCGGCTGCACGCCCAGGGACGCGGCCAGCCGGCGCACCAGATGGAATGACGTGGCATCCGGATACAGATGCACCTGGGTTGCCGCCAGCCGCATGGCCTCCAGCGCGCGCGGGGAGGGCCCCAGCGGGTTCTCGTTGGAGGCGAGCTTGATGACACCCGTCAGGCCGAACTCGCGCTCGGTCTCCTCGATGGGCTTGCCCGGCACGTACGGCTTGAGCGTCTCGACATGGGAAGGAACGAGAGGTCGCATGGTGGTGGGGGCCTTGGAGTCGTGCCTCAGCGACCGGAGAACACGCCGAGCGCGCGGAACTTCGCGTACCGGTCCTTGACCAGGCCGTCGGGCGACAGCTCGGCGAGCTGGCTCAGGTGCTTGCGCAGCACCTTGCCCAGCGCCTCGGCCGCCTTCGCGGGGTCTCGATGCGCGCCACCGGCGGGCTCGGGCACCACCTCGTCGACAATCTTCATCTGGAGCAAGTCGGGCGCGGTGAGCTTCATCGCATCCGCCGCCTTGTCCGCCTTGGTGGCGTCGCGGAAGAGGATGGAGGCGCAGCCCTCCGGCGAGATGACGGAATAGACGCTGTTCTGGAGCATCAGCACCCGGTTGCCCACGCCAATGGCGAGCGCGCCGCCCGAGCCGCCCTCACCCACCACCGTGGAGATGATGGGCACGCGCAGCCCGCTCATCACCTCCAGGTTGACGGCGATGGCCTCCGCCTGTCCGCGCTCCTCGGCGCCGATGCCCGGATAGGCGCCCGGCGTGTCCACGAAGGTGAGGATGGGCTTCTCGAAGCGCTCCGCCAGCTCCATGAGACGGCGGGCCTTGCGGTAGCCCTCCGGGCGCGGCATCCCGAAGTTGCGCGCCATGTTCTCCTTGGTGTTGCGGCCCTTCTGGTGCCCTATCACCATCACCGGCTTGCCATCGAAGCGGGCGAAGCCTCCGACAATCGACGGGTCCTCGCCGAAGTGCCGGTCTCCGCACAGCTCCACGAAGTCAGTGAACAGGATGCGGATGTAGTCCAGGAAGTAGGGGCGCAAGGGGTGGCGGGACATCTGCACCACCTGCCACCGCGTCAAGTCACTGAAGATCTCCGTCTGGAGCTTCTTCGCCTTCTTCTCGAGCTTGGAAATCTCCGAGGTGAAGTCCGCGGAGCCACCCGTGGACAACGCCTTGAGCTCATCGATCTTCTTTTCCAACTCGATGAGCGGGCGCTCGAAGTCGAGCGCGTAACTGATGCCGGTTGCCATGGCGCGGAACTAGCACCAGGGTAAGGCACCTTTCAACGCGCAAGCGGTTACGCACCGCACCGTGTCACGCTGTCGGACACCTTCCGTCCCATTCGGAGCGCCATGTTTCTTGCCCTGCCGCTGCTCGTCCTGGCGCTGAACACCTCTCCGGCCCCCCAGGCGCCCCCTCCTTCCGCCAAGGCCCTCAACACCGAGGGCTTCCGCCTGTACCAGGCCGGGCGCTACCCGGAGGCCCTGGAGAAGTTCCAGGCGTCCGCCAAGGAGGACCCGGCCTACGCCCTGCCCCGCTACAACGCCGCCGCCACGCTGGGCGTCCTGCGCAAGAAGGGCCAGGTGTGCGAGTACGGCGCCCACCGGGACGTCATCGTCGAGCACCTCTCCCAGGCGGTGCGGCTGGACGCGCGGCGGCTCGTCCGCGCCCGCCAGGACACGGATTTCGACGGCATCCGCGACACGCTGGGCTGGCAACGGCTGCTGGGGCGCGTCCCGGAGCGCGAGGCGGACGTGCCCTTCCTGCTGCGCGACGTCTCCTGGTTCGGCCCGGGCGTCGGCGTCTACGGGAGCACCCAGGCGCTGCGCTTCAATACCCGAGGCAAGGCCGTCCTCAAGACGCGCGCCGTGGACGTGAACGGCCAGGCCCAGCGAATCGAGCTGGGAGGCACGTACACGGTGAAAGGCCGACAGGTGGAGCTGCGCCTGAAAGGAGAGGCCCCCGTCACGGGAACGCTGACGGAGGCGGGAGCGCTCACCTTCCCCAAGCTCGGAACGTTCACCGATGCGCCCTCGGAGTGCGACGCCTGAGACGTCACGCGCCCGAGTGCTGACCAGCCATCACTCGGGATGACGGGCCTCGCACGCCTACACCAACACCTGGAGATGAGTGATTGGCCCGCCCATGCGAGAGGGCCAAGGTGCCAGCGGGGGCGGACGGGAACGGGCCTCGGCGGGCGTTTTACGGGTGGGAGGCCACCAGCACCATGGCGGGGCCCCCACCTCGCTGCTTCAAGCCGCCTTGATCTTCGCGGCCGGCGGAGACAGCGCGTACCACGCCGTCCGGAACGCCTTCAGCTCGCGCAGCCCGGCCGGGTGACGACCGAGCGCCGGCGCCATGGTGACGGGCAGGCCCAGCTTCTTCTCGATGGCCTTCGCCGCGTTGAGCTCCAGCTTGCGGCGGTTCTCGCACTTCTCGCAGGTGGACTTGGGGCCCACGCGGTTGACGAGGATGCGCTCCACCGGGAGCTTCCGCTCCTTCAGGTACTCCACCACGCGCTCGGTGCGGGACGCGGCCAGTTCCTCGCCGCGCGTGACGACGACGAAGCGCGCCTCGGTGGGAGACGCCAGCGCCTCCTCGAAGCGCTTCGCGTGCTTGATCATCCCCGCGATGTCGTCCGCCAGCTCGCCCAGGCCCTTGGCCCGGTGCTTGTTGAGCACGGTGTGCAGCGCGCCCAGCCACGTCTTCGCCGTCTCCGCCAGCTCGACGACGCGCACGGAGCTCACCACCGGCGACGAGTCCACGACGATGCGCTTGAAGCGCTCCTGCACCAGCGCGTCGGTGAGCACGCTCATCGCCGCCAGCTCGTCGATGCCCGGGGGCGCGCACTCCAGGAGGTTGCGCAGGTAGAGCAGATCCGCGGGCACTTCACTGCCCGCCTTGGGCGCGCCCTCGAAGGCCTTCTCCGCCTTCTCCTTGAGCCGTTTGCGCAGGGCGTTGAACCAACCCGCCATGTCCAGCTCGCGCGCGTACAGGCCCTTGGTGCCCTTCACCTGCGTCTCGGTGTCCGTCAGCCGGCTCTGGAGCACGTCCGACAGCGAGTGCGCCGGATCCGTGGAGATGAGGAGCACCGGCCCCTCCTTCTCCGTCAGCGTCACGGCGGCGGCGGCGGCGCAGGAGCTCTTGCCCACTCCGCCCTGCCCCACGAAGAAGATGAGCCGGGTGGGCGGCAGCGGCGGCGCGGCGATGGGCGGCATGGACGGCGCGCGCACCAGGGCCGGAGGGCCCTCCGCGGCGGCGAACTCCAGCGCCTTCGTCTCCTTGCCACCCGCCCACGCCTTGGCCAGCAGGCCCACGCCGTCCAGCCCGCGCGGCGCCACTTCACGGCGGCCCAGCAGGTGGACCGGCACGACCTTGTCCAGCGCCTGGAACTTGCGCACGTGCGGCGCCTGCAGCCCCCGGCGGCCCTGACACGCGGGGCAACCCTCGCGGTCCTCCACCTGGTTGACGACGATCTCCGTCACCGGCAGCCCGCGCTCGCGCAGCTGGGTGAAGAGCATTCGCGTCTGCGCCTCGGGGACCGGCTCGGCCAGCGCCACCAGGTGGAACGCGGTGCGCACGGGGTCCTTCAGCAGCCCCAGCAGCTTCTCCGCCTTCTGCCCCAGCGCTTCCAGGTAGGTCGGCTCCGCCGCGGCGGCTTCGGCCTTCTTGCCCTTGCCCGTGGACGCCGCCGGCTTGTCTCCGCCCGCCTTCACCAGGCCCAGGAACTTGCGCAGCCCCACCGGCAGGTCGAACAGGCGCAGCGTGTGGCTCGTGGGCGAGCAGTCCACGACCACCCGGTCGAAATCCTCACCTTCCAGCAGCGACACCACGTGGAAGAGCCCCACCAGCTCCTCCAGCCCGGGGACGGCCTGCTGATACAGCGAGCCCAGCTCCTCCTCGGAGAAGTGGGTGCCCTTGCCAGCGGCCTTCTTCAGCGCGGGCAGGTAGTCCGCCAGGAACGGCTTGAGCAGCGCGGCCGGCTCCAGCTCCAGGGCCCAGACACCACCCTCACCCTTGCCCGCCACCAGCTTCGAGGGCTTCGCGGTGAGCTTCTTCTTCAGCAGATCCGACAGGGAGCGCACCGGATCCAGCGAAACGAGCAACACCCGTTCCTTCGGGACCTCCTCCGACAACCGCAACGCGTACGCCGCCGCGAGCGTCGTCTTGCCGACGCCGCCCTTGCCGCCGAAGAAGTGAAGAACTCGCGCGTCGCTCATTGCGTTGTGGCCTTCCTTGTGCCCCCCCGGCGGCACTCTGATGCACACTCCTGATTTGCCGTGAAGAAGGCGTCGGAGTCTGCCCGGTGCGTCGACCTGTACGGCCGGGCCATCCCTGTGGGTGGGAGTCGACCACAGAATCCCTTGTCCAGAGGTCAAAAGTCAAGAATTGACGCGGGGTTTCGCGGAGGGTCGGCCCCTCTCGGCACCTCCTGGCGAGGCCTTCTTGACGCCCCCTCCGAGCCGCTCCAACAGCGCGGAATCCGGAGGGGATTTCCTACCCGTCAGGTCAGCGGGCGACCAGGTTGTGGGCGCTCAGCGGGCCATCGTTTCCCTGTCCGCCCATGGGCCCGTTGTCGCGCGAGGGCCCGCCTTGCTGGGTGCGCGCCTCCGCCGCATAGCGATTGAGCTTGTTGTAGAGCGTCTTTTCGCTCACCCCGAGCACCTCCGCCGTGCGCGCCTTGTTGTTGCCATTGCGCTGGAGGCTTCCCAGGATGTATTCGCGCTCCACCGCGTCCAGGCTCAGGCCAAAAGGCAGACGGAACGTGTGTCGCTCCGGGCCCTTGCCCGCCATGTCCGGCGGCAGGTGCTCGCGGGTGATCAGCTCCCCGTCGCAGAGGATCACCGCGCGCTCCACCGCGTTGCGCAGCTCGCGGATGTTGCCCGGCCACTCGTAGTTCTTGAGCACCTCCATCGCCTCCGGGTGCACCCCGGACACGCGCTTGGCCGAGTCCCCGCGGAACTTGTCCACGAAGTGCTGGACCAGGATGGGCACGTCCTCGCGCCGCTCGCGCAGGGGCGGCAGGTGGATCTGGAACACGTTGAGGCGGAAGTAGAGGTCCTCGCGGAACCGCCCGTTCTTGATCTCCTGCTTCAAGTCGCGGTTGGTGGCGCACAACACGCGCACGTCCACCTCGAGCTCCACCTTGCCACCCAGCCGGCGCAGGCGGCTCTCCTCCAGCACGCGGAGCAGCTTGGCCTGCAGGTCGACGGGAATCTCTCCCAATTCGTCCAGGAACAGCGTGCCGCCGTGGGCCAGCTCGAACACGCCCGGACGGCGCTGATCCGCGCCGGTGAAGGCGCCGCGCTCGTGGCCGAAGATCTCCGATTCGATCAGCGTGGCGGGGATGGACGCGCAGTTGATGGCGATGAAGGGCTTGTCGCGGCGCAGGGACAGGTTGTGGACGGCGCGGGCCACCACTTCCTTGCCCGTTCCGGACTCGCCGCTGATGGACACGCTGGCCTTGGACGGGGCCACCTTCTCCACCAGCTCGATGACCTTGCGCATGCCCGCCGACTGGGCGATGAGGTCGGAGGAGCCCAGCTGCTTGAGGCGACGGCGCAGCGTCTGCACCTCGCGCATCGTCTCCTTCTTCTCCAGCGCGCGGTCGATGCAGACCTTCAGGCGCGCGGTGTCGAGCGGCTTGACGATGAAGTCATACGCACCCTCGCGAATGGCCTCCACCGCCGCGTCGATGGTGCCGCGGCCCGTGAGGAACACCACCGGACAGTCCGGCAGCTCCTCCTTCAGGTTGCGCAGCAGCCACAGGCCGTCGGTCTCCGGCATCGCGAGGTCCGACAGGACGACGTCCGGTCGGAACTCGCCAGCCTTGCGCAGGGCGTCGTGCCCGTCGAAGGCCGTCTCGACCTTGTGGCCCCAGGAGCTGAGCATCTCCGCCAGCGCCTCGCACGTGTCGCGTTCGTCGTCCACGGCCAGGATTCGTGCGCTACCCAAGATGAAGACCTCCGGTACTGCGTCGTGACGCGAATGGGGGATGACTCTGAAGGAGAAGCCTGGCGCCCGGTACAGCCCTCAAGCGCGAGGGAAGATGAGTCGGCAGGAACCACCACGGACGTGCAGGTCCACGCCCAACTGCGAACAGCGCAGCCCCAGGGCCGCCACCGCGTCAGCATGTTCCGGTGAGCTGTCGCCCCCGGTGTCCTCCACCTCCAGCACCGCCACGGAGCCCTCCGCGCGCACCGTCACGCGCACCGAGCCCCCGCCTTCCGCCCGCCGGAAGCCCCGCAGCAACGCCTGGATGACGAAGAAGCCCAGCTCGGAAGTGTCCGCCAGGCGCACCAGCACGCCCGCCTCCACGGCCACCTGCACCGTGGCCCGTCGCTTGCGACCCTCGTGCGCCACCACGCCCAGCGCCCGCGTCGTCGCGTCCGACAGGTCGACCTCGCCCGCCGTGCCACCCCGAGTAACGATGAAGTCGGAGAACTGCCTCAAGATTCCATCCACGCGTTGAATCTGGTCGCGCAGCGCCTTGAGGTTCTTCTCCTGCGACGGCGGCACCTGGCCGGTCTCCGCCTTCAGCTTCTCCGACAGCACCTCCAGGTGGATGGCCATCGCATTGAGTGGGTTGCGGACGTCGTGCAGCAGGCTGTCCATCAGCGTCTGCACGGCGCCATAGCGGGCAGCGCCCACCACGGGATCCGTCGCTTCCTGGACACGCACCACGCTACTGGACACAGCCGTCGAGCTAACCAACGGAAACTCCTCGGGTTTTTCGTCTCCCTCTCCCGCCGCCACCCCACCGCCGGCAAGAGTTAGGGAGCCTGTTGCACAACGTCAACCCTGGGTCGGTAATTCTTGCCGGACACGGCAAATTCCCGAGTGGAGTCGCCTACTTGCGATGACTCCAGAGTGTTGCGCAGGTGACGTTTTCCGAGGTGCTCGCAGGCAGCCTCTTCAGGCCGAGGTCGCGGGAGGACGCGCGCCCTCGCCCAGGCCCACCAGCTCCAGCTTGAGCTGGGAGGCCACTTCGAAGATGCGCGGATCCCGATAGAACTCGCCGAAGACGATGCGCACGAGGCCCGCGTTGGCGATCAGCTTGAAGCAGGGCCAGCAGGGGCTGGCCGTGGTGTAGATGGTCGCCCCGTCAATCGCCACGCCGTTGGTGGCGGACTGGATGATGGCGTTCGCCTCCGCGTGCACCGTCGCCACGCAGTGTCCGTTCTCCATCATGTGGCCCACGTCGTCGCAGTGTGCCAGGCCTCGGATGGAGCCGTTGTAGCCGGTGGACAGGATGGTTCTTCCACGGACGATGACCGCTCCCACGTGCTTGCGATCACACGTGGCCCGCGTCGCCACCTGCTTGGCGATATCCATGAAGTACTGGTCCCACGAAACACGTCCCGACATCCGCTCGCCTCCTGGCCCGGGCAGATGTAGCGCGCGGCGGACGGCTGTCGACAAAAAGGCGGCTCAGCGCCCGGCGGCGTGAGCGACGCCTCCCTCACCAGGCAGACTGCGCTCCAGCAGGCGCCCGAAGCCCTTGGCATGCAGGAACTGTCGCACCTTGGTGCTGGGCGCGGCGAACGTCTCGCCGGGCATGGGCACGTCGAAGCTGTAGCTCTCCTCACGCACCGCGAAGTCCACCTGCGCCGTGCGGTAGCCCTCCACGATGGCCAGCAGCCGCCCCGTCTCCAGGCTGAAGATGCCGCCGCCCGACGCGCCATAGCCGATGGGCGCGTCCGTCTTCACCATCCTCGGACGCCGGGACTCCCGGTCCCACTCCACCTGGGACAGCATGCCGCCGGACAACGACAACGCGCGGCCATAGGGCGACGCCGCCACGACGACGTCCTCTCCCAGCTCCAGCTCCGCCTCGTCCGCCAGCTCCACCGCGGGCAGCGCAAGCCCCGGCACCTTCACGAGCGCCAGGTCCAGGTCCGGCACCTGGCCGGTGGCCACCACCTGGCCCACGTGCGTCTCCACGTCCGCGCGCTGGTCCACCAGCACGTTCAGCGTGGGGGACTTCAAGTCATCCATCACCACCGCGTGCGCATTGGTGATGACCCAGGCCACTACTCCGTCAGCGCTCCGCTCGGAGCCCACCACCACGCCGGAGGCCGTGCGCCGCACCTTGTCCGCCTCGGTGATTTGCAGGCGCACGTTGTGCGGGAGGATGCGGCGCACCATCTCCTTGCGCGTCGGCCTCGCGGGCTCCGGCGTGGACACCCGCACCACCTCCGGCGGCGCCCGTGGCGCGGGAGCGCTGGCGGGGGGCACAGACGCGCCGGCACACGACGCGAGGGCGAGCAGGGCGACGGGGGCGCCCAGGAGGAAGCGGGTCATCGACTCTCCAGGAAGAAGGACGGCGCTGAGACTGCGAACTCGCTTGCGACGTCCATCTTCCCCACGCCCCGTCCCCATTGGAAAGCAGGCGCCCTACAGGGGCCGGTCGCCTGCTCGCCCGCGCTTCACGCGTAGCGCTTCTTCATCAGGAACAGGATGGCGTCCTTCGCGCAGTACTCGCAGTAGCCGTAGCGCTCCGCCATCGCCTTCAGCGTGCTTTGCACCTGCGTCTGCTCGCGCGACGACAGCTGGTTGCGGTCCTCGGAGAGGTACTTGAGGACGTTCTCCTTGTTCTTGCGCAGCACCCGCTTGCGCTCCTCGAAGTAGTGGTCTCGCAGGCGCTTGAACATGTCCGGGAAGATGCGCGGGTAGTCCATCGCCAGGTCCGGGTTGTCCAGCCGGTGCGCGCCAATGGAGGAGATGAGGCCGCGGCGGAACTCGGAGACCTCTTCTCCGCGCGGCATCACGATGGCCTCCACCTCCTGCATGCGCTGCTCGTCGGGCTTCTCCATCTCGCCCGTGATTCGATTGCGCATCTTCTCGCCGCGCACCCAGTGGCTGACGCCCTGGATGTAGCGCTCCACCAGCTCGCGGTACTGGCCCTCGGAGACCAGGCCCATGGACTCGCGCACCTCGGTGTCCACGCGGTCCAGGTACTCCGCCTCGACGACGCGCACGAACTCCTCATGGTCGTGGTAGCCGTCGACGACTTCCTGGAGCAGGAACTCGTAGACGCTCTTGTCCTTGCAGATGGACTCCAGCTCCTCGAGCACCGCCAGTCCGTTGAGGCACTTGTAGTCGGGGTTCTGCGCGGCGTTGAACAGCGCCGTCTTGATTTCGCGCGCGCTCGCGCCCACGCGCCCCTCGTAGTTGGGGTACGAGTCCGACTCCGTGAAGAGCTCCTCGCGCAGCTTGCGCAGCTCCTTGGTGTTGGCCAGGCTGAGCCGGTCCGGCGGCGCGCCCTCCTCGTACAGGTGCAGCTTCTCCACCGGCGTGACGTGGTCGATGAGTTCCTTCACGTCGCTGGGGTAGCGGTCCGGAATGGGCTTCTTCAGTCGAGTGAGCACCGCCCACATCGCGGCCAGCGCCGTCGCGTGCGGCGCCACGTGCTTGCCCACCGTCGTCGGGGACACCTGGGTGTCGTAGATCTGCTGCTCGGTGCGGTAGCGGCGCAGGTAGGGCACGCGCACCAGCTCGATTCTCCCCTTGAACGACGCGAAGTCCGGCAGCTCCTTGAAGGCGCCCAGGTGCTTCTCGTTCGATGAGGCAATGAGCACCTCGTCCAACTGGAGGACGAACGGCTCCAGTGGCACCTCGCTCGTCTCGCTGAAGCCCAGCAAGTACTTGAACGCCTCGAGCGGGCGCTTGAGCAGATCCGAGTACTCGATGAGGCCGCGGTTGGCGTGCACCAGTGGCCCGTGCGGCTCGAAGAGGACGGTGCTGTGCAGCGGCGCGGGCACGTTGAGCTGGGTGCGGTCCGCGGTGATCTGCTGGACGACGGCGTCCACGCTCATCTGCGGCTCCACCGTCACCGTGGCCACCTGGTAGCGGCGCGACACGTAGAAGCGCTCCACCTGGACGTGGCGCATCACCTTCAGCCAGTCGCCGTTGTACGAGTTGAGCAGCGCCGTGTAGATGCGGCGGCACTTGGAGCACAGCTCCCCGTCCCGCACGTAGTCGGACAGGATGAAGTCCCCCGACTCCCCGTCCCCGGTGCCCAGCCCCTTCTTCTTCAGGGCCGCCTCCAGCACCTTGCGCCGCTCGCCCGGAGGCATGGCGAACATCGGATGATCTCTCAGCTCGCACGGCATCCGCAGGTCGATGTTCTCCGCCTCCAGGTGCGCGAAGGTCGTCAGCTCCCCGTTGCCGTCCGTGCGCTCGCCGAAGCCGATGGAGCCCTTGATGAGCTTCTCCGAGGGGAACACCCAGGCGATGCGGTAGAGCGCGCCCTGCGGCAGCCAGGAGTACGTCTCCATGCCGGACTTGAGCGCGTTGACGAGCGTGGACTTGGCGCTGCCGTTGGGGCCGTGCAGGAAGATGAGCTTGTTGATGCGGCCGGCGCGCACGAAGTTGCCGAGCACCCGGTAGATGGCGTTCTGCACCTCCTCCTGCCCCGCCACCCGGCCGTCCCGGTCACTGCCCTCCGCGTCGAAGACCTTGAAGCGGCGAATCGTCCCCGTCGGGTGCGGCACCTGCTGCGTGCCGAAATGGTCCATCACGTCCCGGAGGTACTGCGCCGCGTTCCGCGCCTGGGCGCGCGGATCGTTGATGAAGAGCGACAGGTACTCCTCGAAGGACAGGATCGAACGGTTCTTGACGAAGTCGGCGTTCACCTGCGTGCCCACTTCCTGCAGATAACCCTTCGCGTCCACGGTGGCTCTCCTCGTACGGGTCAGTTCTCGCTCGTAACGCCCCCGGTGCGCCGCTGCCGCCGGTGGCCCTCCCAGGACCTTTCCGCCCGGCCTGCTGGAAGTCCAGGGCCCTTTGACGGCATGTCATCCAGCCCACGCGCTCGCGCCGCTGCCCGCTCACCAGGGAAGAGAGTGGCCGGGTTGGACTTTTCGCTCGACATCGTGCGGGGTTCCAGGGTTTTGCCAGGAGCCTGCCCGGAGGTAGCGGGCCTACGGGGTATAAGCATACTCGCGTGAGGCCCGGGGGTGAGATACGGTCCAAACCTTCCCTTCGGTGCCCACCCGGAGTCCAAACACGATGCACAAGGAGCCCATCATCGGCATCGACCTCGGCACGACGAACTCGTGCGCGGCGATCGTCGAGGAGAGCGGGAACGTGAAGCTCATCCCCTACAAGGGCGGCGAGTACACCATCCCCTCCATCTTCGCGATTGACGACAAGGGGAACGAGCTCATCGGCTACGAGGCCAAGCGCCAGTGGCAGCTCAACCCGCGCAACACCGTCTACGGTGCCAAGCGCCTGGTGGGGCGGACGTTCGGCAGTGACGTCGTGGAGACGATGAAGAAGGTCGTGGCGTACAACCTGCGCCCCGGCAAGAAGAACGAAGTCACGCTGGACGTGGGCAAGAAGGAGTTCACCCTCCAGGAAGTCAGCGCGAAGATTCTCGGGAAGATTCGAGAGGTCGCCTCCAACTACCTGAAGACGCCCATCAAACGGGCGGTCGTCACGGTCCCCGCGTACTTCAACGACCGGCAGCGCCAGTCGGTGAAGGACGCCGGCAAGCTCATCGACCTGGACGTCGTGCGCATCATCAACGAGCCCACCGCGGCGGCGCTCGCGTACGGCGTGGGCAAGGGCCTGAAGCAGAAGGTCGTCATCTACGATTTGGGCGGCGGCACCTTCGACGTCTCCATCATCGAGATTCGGGACCGCGTCTTCGAGGTGAAGGCCACCGGCGGCGACGTCTTCCTGGGCGGCATCGACTTCGACAACGCCATCATCCACCACGTCCTCAAGGACTTCGCGGCCAAGACGGGCATCGACCTGGCCACGGACCCGGTGGCGATGCAGCGCATCAAGGACCTGGCCGAGCGCACCAAGATTGATTTGTCCGCGCGCGACGAGGTGCCCTTCAACATCCCCTTCATCACGATGACGTCCCAGGGCCAGCCCCTGAACATCGAGATGAAGTTCACCCGGAAGATGTTGGAGCAGCTCACCAACCACCTCGTGGACCGCACGCTGCAGATGGTGGCGCGCGTGCTGGTGGACTCGGGGCTGTCGACCCGGGACATCGACGAAGTGATGTTGGTGGGCGGGCAGACGCGCATGCCCGTCGTCCAGGACCGGTTGACGAAGTTCTTCGGCAAGCCGCCCAGCAAGGGCGTGCACCCGGACGAGGCCGTGGCCATCGGCGCGGCGCTCTACGCGCACTCGCTCCAGGACGACACCAACCTGCGCATCCAACTGCTGGACGTGATTCCCATGGCCATCGGCCTGGAGAAGGCCGGCGGCGCCTTCCACGTCGTCTTCCCGCGCAACGCGCCCATCCCCAACGCCAAGCAGTTGCTCGCCACCACCAGCATGGACAACCAGACCGAGCTGGCCATGCGCATCTTCCAGGGCGACCACGACGTGGTGGTGCGCAACGACATGCTCGGCGAGTTCACCTTCTCCGGCATCCAGCAGGCTCGCGCCGGCGGGGTGCAGGTGGAGATCACCTTCGACGTGAATATCGAAGGCATCCTCACCATGCGCGCCAGGGACCCGGCCACCGGCCGGGAGATGAACACCACCGTGCGAGTGACGCAGAGCTGAAGCGCCCCGCCGTCCCCTCCCCTACCGGGACGGCAGCGCCACCAGTCCCGCCTCGCGGGTGTCCTCGCGCTTCTCCGACACCATGAACGGCGTGGAGTCCTCGGGCGTCACGTCCGGGGGCGCCTCGCCGCGCAGCAGCTCGTAGACGGTGAGCGACGTCGTGGCGCCGTGCAGCACCTGCTCTCCCAGCGGCGCGTAGACGAAGGGCTCCCGGGCCCGCTCGCGCGTCCTGTCGCTGAGGAGCACCTGCCCCCGCCGCGCCAGGCCCGCGAGCTTCGCCGCCGTGTTCACCACCTCGCCCAGCACCGTGTAGTCGAGCCGCCCCGACGCCTTGGCGCCGATGCTCCCAGCGACCAGGTCCCCCGAGTCCAGGCCGATGCAGACGCCGTGCGCATAGGGCGCATGGGCGCCGCCACGCGTGGCCAGCAGCTCCAGTTGGCGGCGGATGGACAGGCACGCCTCCATCGCCTGGTCCACGTGCCCCGGGCCCCGGAACACGGCCATCACCGCGTCCCCGACGAACTTGTCCACCGTGCCGCCGCGCGCGAGGATCTCCGGGACAATGGCCTCGAAGTTGGCGTTGAGGCGCCGCAGCGACTCCGGGGGCGCCTGCTGGCTGAGCACGGGCGTGAAGCCGTCCACGTCGATGAAGACGACGGTGCCCTCCACCCACTCGCCCGCCATGTCCTCGGTGCCCTGCAGCATGGGAGGAATGCGCTCCAGCACGCCGCCGGGGACGAACATGCGGAGCAGGCCGTTCTCCTCCGTGTAGCGCACCGTGCGGCGCAGCTCGCGCACGTGCTTGAGCGTCTTGATGACCGTCGCTTCCATGTCCGGGAAGTCGATGGGCTTGGTGATGAAGTCGAAGGCGCCGCGGTTCATCGCCGTGCGCAGGTTGCTCATGTCGCCGTACGCGGAGACGATGACCACGCGCGTCAGCGAGCTCACCTCACCCACGCGGGACAGGAAGGTGAGCCCGTCCATGCGCGGCATGTTGATGTCGCAGAGCACCACTTCGGTGTCGGGATGCTGGCGCAGCTCCTCCAGCGCCTCCTCTCCGTCCGAGGCGAAGAGGAACTGGTACACCGAGCGGCGGATCTGCTTGCGGAAGCTCTGCTCCATCAGCACCGCGACATCCGGCTCGTCGTCCACCACGAGAATCTTCGCCGGCCGTGACGGGCGCCCGGCCTCCACCCGCGCGATGAAGTCCGAGGACAGCTCGTGCGCGGATTGGAAGCGGCGCGAGGGCTCCACGTCGAGCGCCCGCGCGAAGAAGGCGTCGACTTCCGTGCCCAGCCCGGGCACCAGCGTGGACGGCGGCACGGGGGGCGGAGGCACGTTGCCCAGCCGGAGCTGACGCAGGGACTCCAGGGGAAACGGATGCTGGCCGGTGAGCGCGCGGTAGGCCACCACGGCCAGCGCCCACAAGTCACAGCGGTGGTCCAACCGGGGCGACATGCCCCGCAGCTGCTCGGGGCTCATGTAGCGCGGCGTGCCCGCCATCTCCTCGTCCGGGTGCGGCTGCGCCGCGCCGCCTTGCGTCAGCAGCGCGAGCCCGAAGTCGAGCACCTTCACCACCTCTCCCGCCGTGCTGCGGGACAGGAAGAGGTTCGCGGGCTTGAGGTCGCGGTGGATGACGCCCGCGGCGTGCGCGGCGGTGAGCGCGCGCGCGGCCTGGGTGAGCATGCGCTCCACCATGGCGAGCGACAGCCTTCCCCGCCGGTTGAGCAGCGCTTCCAGGTCTTCCCCCTCCAGCAGCTCCATGACGATGTAGGGCGCTTCGCCGGAGAGGTCGCAGTCGTGGACCTGGATGACGTGGGGACTCTGGAAGCGGGCGATGGCCTGCGCTTCCCACTCGAACTGGCGGAGCGCGTGCTCGGTGGGCGCACAGTGGCTGGCCATGAGCTTGAGGGCGACGAGCCGCTGGAGCTTGGGATCTCTCGCCACCCAGACCGTGCCCATCCCACCGCCCCCGAGCACTCGCTCCAGGACGTATCGCCCGCCGATGATTCGTGGCTGAGACATGTCTTGTTGGTTCATGTTTGGTGGCCCCGAGCGGCGCGATGATGGCACATGGGGTCCACACCCGGTACTCCGTCGCGGTCCCTCCCTACCCAAGCGGACGGGCCACCTCATGCGAGTGGAAACGCCGCGCGTGATAGGGTGCCGGCCCCGTTCCCCTGTCACGACTCGCACCTCCCTACCCGTGGAGGCGTCCATGCACGAAGCGATCAATCCCCTTCTTTCTCCCCTTCCCCATTCCGCCAGCGACGACGAGCCCGCTCCCGCGCCGCCGCACCTGCCGGACGGAACCACCTACCCCGGCCTCGTCGTGCATCCGGGCCTGCGCCCGGGCATGCCGCGCAACGCGATGACGTCTGATAGGACGCCGTATTCCAAGGAGCCGCTGAAGGTGCTCGCCGGCAAGCTGCCGCCGGATCTGCATGGACATGTCTTCGTCGCGGGCCCCAGCGTCCATGCGGGATCACCCGCGCTGGCCTCGGATGGGCTGGTGCTGCGGCTCGACTTCGACGGCGCCGATGCGACCTTCAGCTCCGCCATCATGGAGACGCCGTCGTACTACGCGCGGGAACCGGTGAACGCGGGGCGGACCTCTCGCGGCCCCATCACCCGCTACCTCAACGAGTTCCGTGAGACGACGCTCTCCGACGTGAGCATCGCGCTGGGCGCGCAGGAGGCCCCCAACACGGCGCCGTTCCTGGTGGAGGGCGAGAACATGTTGCTGGTGACCACGGACGCGGGGCGCCCGTGGGCCATCCACCCGATGACGCTCAAGGCGTACACGCCGCTCGGTTATCTGCGCGAGTGGAAGCCCGCCATCCCCACGCCCTGGGCCTTCCCGCTGCTCCAGAGCACCGCTCACCCCGCCTTCGCGCCCGAAGTGGCGCAGCCCATCTCTCCCCGGGAGACCGAGTCCCAGCAGAAGCCCCGCCTCTTCTTCACCAACCACGCCCCCAAGTGGCCGCTCGGTGAAGGCTGGACGCACCTGTCGAGCTGGGACACGTGGGAGAACCGGCTGCACCACTGGGCGCTGATGGACGCGGCGACGGGCAATCCGGTGGTGGCGCAGTCGCTCCATCAAATCGCCGTCACGCGCGACTACGTCGTGTTGCTCGACAGCAACTTCCCCATCAACTTCTGGACCATCGCGGTGCAGGCGGCGCTGCCGGGGATGACGCGCGTGCAGCGACTCGTGGATAGATTCACCTCCGAGCGAGCGTACCCGCAGGCGGTGTTCTGGGTGGTGAAGCGCTCGGACCTGCGGCCCTCACCCGGCACGCTGTCGCGGGACGACCCGCCCCGGATTCCGGCGCATCGCTTCCAGTCCGGCGGAGGTGGCCTGCACTTCGCGGCGCGCTACGAGAACCCGGACGACGTCATCACCCTGGTCGCGGGACACTCGCCGTCCGAGGACCTGTCCCACACCATCAAGGAGGGGGACCTGCTCATCAATGGCCGTCGGGCGCAGGCCTACCAGGAGGGCATGCCCACGGCGGTGCCGGTGACGCGCAGTTCGCTGGGGGTGCACCGCATCGACATGCGCAACCGGCGCATCGAGTCGCGACTGCACTCGCACGACAACTTCACCTGGGGCCTCACCGTCTTCTCCAACGCGGGACTCGTCAACGGAGAGCTCGAGACGAACCTGCGGCTCTATCTGCGGCAGAAGTGGCGCTCGCCCACGTCCGACGACAGCGACGGAGCGGAGCCGAACTGGGTCATCCCGGATGACGAGCTGGCCATCTACTTCAACTCGGATGGGTTCGCGGCGGACATGGTCCCCGAGTACGTCTACCAGCTCTACAAGCCCATCGTCGGCGACAAGGCGGGGCTGCCCATCCAGGAAGGCCGGGCCGCGAGCTTCTTCAAGTTCTACGTCAAGTCGGGTCGCTTCGACGGCTACGTGTTGCCCACGGGCTGGTTCGGCTTCGCGCCGCAGTTCGTGCCCAGCATCAAGCTGCCGAAGGTGCCGTACTGGAAGGGCTACGTGGTGGCGCTGGTGGTCTCCGACCCGACGCCGGACCTGCCTGCCGACTCCACGGGCGACGAGGTGTGGATCTTCGACTCGGAGAACATGAGCAAGGGGCCCATCTGCCGGCTGGGAAGCAAGAACTTCGACGTGGGCATGACGTTGCACACCACGTTCCTGCCGCCAGGGCTGGGGGAGATCCTCGACGGCCACGTACCGGAGAACGCGGGCCCGCAGTACTGCGTGGACGTTCGCGAGGACTACAACGTGGACGCGATGAAGAAGGCGTACGCGGACTGGCTGCCGGGCCTGTTCCCTCGCGTCCCGAGCGTGCTCTTCACGCCGTGGAAGCTGGGAGTAAAGTGGGCGCTCAACTTCCCGAAGCTGCGCAAGGTGTTCGAGGAAGAGGTGTTCCCGAACTTCCCGCTCCAGCGGCCGCGGTCTCCGCCGGGCAAGGGTGACAAGAAGGACTGAGCGTCACCCTTGGGCGAGGACCGTGCGGGTGGCATCCGCGAAGAGCGCGTCGGGCACGGAGGCGAGGACTTCATCACGGCCTCCCTCCACCCAGGCCCAGCGCGCTCCCAGCTTCGTCACCAGCCCCAGGGTTCCGCCACGAAGCCTCGCGATGAAGTGTCGCGCCTGGCCCTTGCCACCATCGACACGCCACAGCACCTCATCGAGCTCTGGCATGGGCGCGCCCGCCGTGAGCAATGGAGCAATCGCGGCCTGACACTCCAGCCGGAGGATGCGCGCGTCCAGTTCCACGAGGAAGTCGTGCGCGCTCAACTCGCCTCGAGTCTCAGGCTCACTCAAGTTCCTCACCACCCGAGCCACCGCCGCGGTGAGGTGGACATACGTGTCCTTGCCACGACACAGGGCCGCCGCCGCGCCCGCCGTGCGCCTTGCCACCGCGAGCGCTTCCGACTCCTTGGGCTCGGAGCGGGAGTCCGCGATGAGTCGGTGGTGTGCGCGGCCCGCGTGGCTGGTCAGTTGCTTCTGGTGCCCGAGCGAAAGTGACTCCCGCGGCGTGAGGCGCGACGGCTTCGCGAGGAAGTCACGCACGTGGTCCAGCACGCGTCGTGCGACGGCCTCCTCGAACGGGTCCGCGAGATGCGGCGCGACGAGCGAGGAGAACCACAATCCCAGCTCCACCTGCCCCGCCGCCGGGCAGACAGGGCGCGGTCCACCGAGCGCCCAGGGGCCCGAGGGCCGGTCCTCCGGACTCGCGGCCTGGAGCGCCGCTTTCAGGATGATGTGACAGTGGGCCAGCTCGTCGACCGCCGCCATGCACGTGCTCCTCCGTGGCCCGATTCTCGGGCACGCGCGCCCCGCCCTCAATCCCCAGGCGAGCGCAGCGCGGCGATGCGGGCTCACGCCCCCGCCATCACCGTGTCGACAATCTTCGCGGAGCACAGCACCGCGGGCAGCCCCGCCCCCGGATGCGTCCCCGCACCCACGAGGTAGAGCCGATCCACGTCCTCGCTCTTGGCCTGCGCCCGAAGGAACGTGGTCTGCATCAGCGTGGGCGCGAAGCTGAACGCCGCGCCCAGGAACGAGCGCAAGTCATCGCGGAAGTCCTCCGGCGTGAAGACCCGCGACGTCACCAACTCCTGCTCCAATCCGGGCAACACCGTGCGCGACAGCCGGGCCTCCAACTTGCGACGGAACGTCTCCGCCCGAGCCTTCCAACTGGCCCCGTCTCCCAGATGCGGCACTGGCGCCAGCACATAGAACGCATCGTGGTCCGGCGGTGCCAGCCCCGCATCCGTCGCGGTGGGCCGATGCAGATACAGCAGCGGATCCTCGGAAGGCAGCCCCGGCCCGTCCAGTCCGGAGAACATGCCCTTGAAGTCGCGACCGAACAGCAGCGTGTGGTGCGCCACGTCCGGATACCGACGCCGCGTTCCGAAGTACCAGAGGAACACGCTCATCGAGTACCGCGCCTGCTGGATGCGCGTGTCCGTCCAGTGACTGCGCACGTGCCGGGGCAGCAGATACCGGTACGTCCAGGCCGCGTCCGCGTTGGACACCACGGCCTCGGCCGGAAGCCAGGACCCATCCCCGAGCCTCACGCCCGTCGCCTTGCGCCCCTCCACCGTGATTTCCGCCACCTCGCTGTCGTAGCGAACCTCGCCCCCCAACGACTCCAGCAAGGACACCAGTCCCCGCACCAGCGCTCCCGTTCCCCCCACCGGAAAGAACGCGCCCCAGCGCCGCTCCACGAACTGGATGGACGTGTACACCGCGCTCGCGGCCGCGAAGGGACTGCCGCCGATGAGCAGCGGATGGAAGCTCAACGCCTGTCGGAGCCGCTCGTCCTTCACGTGACGCGACACCAGGCCGTACATGCTCCGGAAGGCCTCGTCGCGCACCAGCGCCGGAGTGAAGGGCGCCAGGCTCAGCACGTGCGGCACCGGAGCGCTCATCAGCGGACCGATGCCCGCTTCATACATGCGCTCGACACGGGCACTGAGCGACAGGTAGCCCGCTTCGTCTCCAGGCGAGAGGCGCCGCACCGCCTGCAACATCGCTTCCTTGTCCGTGTGGTAGTCGAACGTGAAGCCATCCGGAAAGCGCATCCGGTACAGCGGCGTCACCGGCTTCAACTCCACATGGTCGGCCAGCTTCCGTCCAGCCAGGGCCCACAGCTCCTCGAGCAGGTGCGGACAGGTGATGACCGTGGGCCCGGCATCGAAGGTGAATCCGTCCTGATGGAACGCGTGGGCCCGACCTCCCGGGCCATCCCTGCGCTCCAGGACGGTGACGCGCCAGCCTCTCGCGGCCAGTCGGACCGCCGCCGCCAACCCGCCAAAACCACTGCCAATGACGAGGACGCGCCTGCCGTCTCGCCGCGCGTCGGGTTCCACCCTGGCCGAAGGTCGCATCACCGTGGAGGGTCCATGGCACACCCGGGCCGCGCGCTCCACTCCAGCGAGCAGGCAACCCCGCCAGCGAAGCGACCGGGCGCTGTTGCGAGCGTGGGGGGGCGCAGCTAGCCTCCCGCGTCCAAGGCCTCCAAGGGGGGGTGCCGCGCCCATGCGCGCACGGGTTGAGCAATGATTGAGGTTCCTGGCTACCGTAGCGACAGAGCGCTCTCCGCCTCCGGCTCCTTCCAGCTCCTGCGCGCCACCCGCGCCGAGGACGGGGCCCGTGTCACCTTGAAGGTCGCGGAGCCCTCTCGCCCCCCGTCCTTCACGAACCGTCTCCGCCACGAATTCGAGCTCACCCACGCCCTGCGCCTCGACGGCGTCCTCCACCCCTTGTCCCTGGAGGAGTCGCGCCCCGGCATGTCGGTGATGGTGCTCGAGGGCTTCGGAGAGACGACCCTCGCCCAGCGACTCGCCTCGGGCCGCGTGGAAGCCCGCACCGGCTGCCGGCTCGCCGTCGCCATCGCCCGCGCGGTGGGACAGCTCCACGCCGCCGGCATCCTGCACAGGGATTTGCAGCCCGCCTCCGTGCTGCTGAGCGCGGACGGCACCTCCGTGAAGTTGACCGGGCTCACCCTGGCCACGCGCCGCGCTCGCGCCGAAGTCGCGCCCGTCGCCCCGGAGCGCCTGGAGGGCACGCTCGAATACCTGTCGCCCGAGGGCACCGGCCGCACCCACCGAAGCGTCGACTCGCGCAGTGACTTCTACTCGCTGGGCGTCATGTTGTTCGAGCTGTTCACCGGCCGTCGGCCCTTCGCGGACACCGATGCGCTGGGGCTCATCCACGCGCACGTCGCGCTGCCGCCGCCCGCGCCGCATGAGCTCGTCCCGGAGCTGCCGCGTCCCCTCTCCGCCCTCGTCCTCAAGCTGCTCGCGAAGTCTCCCGAGGACCGCTACCAGAGCGCGTACGGCCTGGTGGCCGACCTTCAGCGCTGCCTCGACGCGATGGAGGAGTCCACCGGCTCGGTGCCCGACTTCGAGCTGGGCACGAAGGACGTGCCCGAGCGCTTCACCGCGCCCGAGAAGCTCTACGGCCGCGAGCCGCAGCAAGCCGAGCTGAAGGCCGCCTTCGAGCGCGCCGCGTCCGGTCGCTCCGGCTTCGTGTTGCTCACCGGCGCGGCCGGCATGGGCAAGTCCGCGCTCACCGGCACGCTCAAGCGTCCCGTGTCGGCGAAGCACGGCCTGTTCGTGCGGGGCAAGTACGACCAGCTCCTCCGCGACACGCCCTATAGCGGCATCTTCGAGGCATTCCGCGAGGTGGCGCGGAGCCTGCTCGGAGAGGAGCGGCTGGAAGACTGGCGCGCGCGCCTGCTGGAGGCCCTGGGCGGCATGGGGCGGCTGGTGGTGGATGCGGTGCCGCGCATGGCGCTGGTGCTGGGCGAACAACCTCCCGTCGCCGAGCTGGGCCCCGCTGAATCCGAGCTCCGCTTCCAGCTCGTGTTGCGCAAGCTGGTGGGCGTGCTCGCGACGGAGGAGCATCCGCTCGTCATCGTGCTGGACGACCTCCAGTGGGCCGACAGCGCCAGCCTCCAGTTGCTGCGCCTGCTCTTGTCGGACCGCGGACTCAGTCACCTGCTCGTCGTCGGCGCGTGCCGCTCGGAGGAGCTGGGGCCCGAGCACCCCGTGGAGGGCCTCACGCAGGCCCTGCGCGACGCGGGCACGCCCGTGCAGCGAATCGACCTGGAGCCGCTGTCCCCCGAGCAGATCACCCAGCTCGTGGCCGACGTCTTCCCCGCGGCGGCGGGCCAGCCGGACACGCAGCTCGACGCGGTGGTGCTCTCGTTGACGGAGGGCAATCCGTTCTTCGCCGTGCAGCTCCTGCGAGCCTTCTATGAGCGCGGCCTGGTGCGCTTCGACGCGGAGGGCGGCGGGTTCCGGTGGGATGGCGGAGCGTTGCGCGGCCAGGACTTCAGCGACGGCGTGGTGGCGCTGCTCACCGCGAGGATTCGCGAGCTGAGCCCTGGCGCCCAGGCCCTGCTGCCCATCGCCGCGGCCCTCGGCCACACCTTCACGCTGCGCAACCTCGCGGTGGTGCTGGAGCGCTCGCCCGAGCAGGCGGAGGAGGCCCTGGACGAAGTCCTCCAGGCGGGACTGGTGGCACCGGTGGGCGAGCGGCTCGCGGACACCGAGAGCGCCGACAGCTTCCAGTTCGCGCATGACCGCGTCCAGCAGGCCGCGCTGGAGCTGACGCCCGTCAGCGAGCACCCGGAGGTCCACGCGCGCATCGGCCGCCTGCTGCTGAGGCACACGCCTCCGGAGCTGCTGGACGAGCAGCTCGCGGACATCGTCACCCACTTCCACCTCGCCCTGCCCGTCCTGAAGGACGCGGAGGAGCGTCACCGCGTGGCGGAGCTGGACTTGCGCGCGGGCCGCGGCGCCAAGTCACGCGGTGCGTGGGCCGCCGCGCTGCGGCTCCTGACGACGGGACGACAGCTCCTTGGAGACGAGGGCTGGAGGTGGGACCGCTCGCTCGCGTTCGACCTGCACGTCGAGGCGGCCGAGGCGGCCTACCTCGCGGCGGACTTCGAGCAGATGGAGCGACTGGCCAGCACGGCGCTGGCCCACGCGGCGGACCGGCTCGAACAGGTCCGCGTCCATCTGGTGCGGCTCCAGTGTCACTCGCACCGGGGCGAGCACGAGCGCGCGGTGGACCTGGGGCTGAAAGTCCTGGGGACGCTGGGGCAGCACCTCCCCGCGAACCCCAAGCAGGCGCATGTGCTGGCCGCCGTGGCGAAGACGAAGATGTACCTGGGCCTGCGCAAGCCCGAGGATTTGGAGTCGCTGCCGGAGCTGACGGACCCGCTGCTGCTCGCCACGCTCAGGGTGATGATGAAGCTGGCCACGGCCGCGTTCATGGCCCGGCCGCTGCTGTTCCCACTCGTCGTGCTGCGCAACCTGCAGATCTCCATCCGTCACGGGGCCACGGGCACCGCGGCCTTCGGCTACGTGGGTTATGGCCTGATGCTCAGCGTCCATCTGGGCAGTCCCGAGGAGGGCTACCGCTACGGACGGCTGGCGCTGAAGACGTTGGAACGCTTCGGCGCGGAGAGCCTGCGGTCGATGGTCCACTTCGTCTTCAACCTCTTCATCCGTCACTGGAAGGAGCCGTTGTCGCCGTGCATCGACGACTTCTTCGCGGGCGCAAGCAAGGGGCAGGAGACGGGAGACATCGAGTACTTCGCGTACAACGCGAGCGCGGGCTGCGCCGTGTCGCTCATCGCTCGGGACGGACTGGTGGAGCACGGTCCGCGCGTCGACCGCTTCATGGATGCGCTCGCCTCGCACCGGCACCAGAACGTGCCCTTCCTCCAGTACACGCGGCACACGCTCGACGTGCTCACGGGCGCCTTCACGGGGGACGTGGAAGCGCGCGAGCAGGACATCGTCGCGCCATATCACCAGCTCGGGTACGCCAACGGCATCGCCACCTGCGACGTCATGCGCACCATGCGGCGCTGGCTGTGGGGTGATGCGCGCGGTGCGCTGGAGAGCGCGGCCGCGGTGGACGCGCGCGTGGAGTTGATCGCCGGGCAGATGTACCTGCCCTGGTACAAGTTCTTCCAGGGCCTCGCGCTCCTCCAACTGCATCCCTCGCGAGGGCCGGTGGAGCGCATCCGCTCGTCGCGCGCCATCGAGGCCCTGCGCAAGCAGATGCGCGGTTGGGCCCGCATCGCCCCGATGAACTACGGCGCGCGCGCGGAGCTGTTGGACGCGGAGCGCGCGCGGGTGGATGGGCGCGACGAAGAAGCGGCGGATGGCTATGACCGGGCCATCCGGCTGGCGCGCGAGCACGGCCTGTCGCTCGACGAGGGCGTGGCCTGTGAACGGGCCGCGCACTTCCACCTGTCCACGAGCCGCGAGCGGGTGGCCCGCACGTACCTGGAAGAGGCCCGGAGCGCGTATCTGCGCTGGGGCGCGCGGGCGCTCGTCTCGCGAATGGAGCGGGAGCATCCGCGCCTCCTGACGTCCTCCGCTCCGGAGCCCTTGCGGACCGAGGAGTCCGGAGGCACGCCGCTGGCCGCGTTGGATCTGGAGTCCGTGCTCAAGACGGCGCGCGCGCTGTCCGGCGAAATCGTCCTCGACAAGCTCTTGCGCAAGTTGATGACGCTGCTCATCGAGAACGCGGGCGCGCGGCGCGGCTTCCTCATCCTCAAGAAGCCCGAGGGCCTCTTCATCGAAGCGGAGGGCTCCGTGGATGGAGCCCGGGTGCTGCAAGGACAGGCCGTGTCGGTCGAGTCCTCCACGGCGCTGCCGGCCTCCATCATCCACTACGTCGTCCGCACGGGAGAGACGGTGCTCCTGGATGACGCCACGGCGGAGGAGCCCTTCTCCGAGGACCCCTACGTCCGCGAGGCGAGGCCGAAGTCCGTGCTGTGCAGCCCGCTGCTGAAGCAGGGCTCGCTCACCGGCGTGCTGTACCTGGAGAACGACGCGGCGCGAGGCGCCTTCACGCCCGAGCGACTGGAAGTCCTGCGCCTCTTGTCCTTCCAGGCCGCCATCTCCCTGGAGAACGCAGGCCTGTATGCGAGCCTGGAGGAGTACAGCCACACGCTGGAGCGGCGCGTGGAGGAGCGCACCGCGGAGCTGCAGAGCAAGAACGTGGAGCTGGCGGGCACGCTCAGCCGCATCCAGGAGATGCAGCGGCAACTGGTGGCGCAGGAGAAGCTGGCATCCCTGGGCTCACTCACCGCGGGCATCGCCCACGAGTTGCAGAACCCGCTCAACTTCGTGAACAACTTCTCGGAGCTGTCCGCGAAGCTGGCGGACGAGCTGGACACCACGCTGCGGCGCATGACGGACAAGTTCGATGCCGCCACGGCCGAGGACGTGCTGGAGACGCTGGAGGACCTGAAGCAGAACTCCAAGCGCATCCAGTCCCACGGGCGGCGCGCGTCGAACATCATCAAGACGATGCTGCGGCACTCGCGGCGCTCGGAGGGTTCTCGCAGCCGCGCGGACCTGAACATGTTGATTCGCGACAGCGTCAACCTGGCCGTGCAGGGACTCAGGGCCCGGCAGGGCGCGGCCACGGTGGAGACGGACACGGAGCTGGACGCCTCCGTCGGCAACGTGGAGGTGGTGGCCGGCGACATCAGCCGCCTGCTCATCAACATCGTCGACAACGCCTTCTACGCCACGGTGCAGAAGCAGCAGACGGCCGACGCGGGCTTCGTCCCTCGCGTGCGGGTCTCCACCCGTCGCCAGGGAGACCGCGTGGAGCTGCGCGTGCGCGACAACGGGCCGGGCATTCCCCTGGAGATTCGCGAGAAGCTCTTCGACCCGTTCTTCACCACCAAGCCCGCCGGCTCCGGCACGGGCCTGGGCCTGTCGCTCTGCCACGACATCGTCCAGGAGCACCAGGGCGAGATTCGGGTGGAGAGCGTCCTCGGTGAGTCCACCGAGTTCATCATCTCCCTCCCCGCCACGCGCTCAGCCGCCGCCAGCCTCGCCGACTGACACGCCGGACATGTGAAGGCCCCTCGTTCCACACGGGAAGGAGGGGCCTTGAATCACGGAAGGAAGCAGCGAGAGGACGGCTAGGCCGTCTTCTTCTCCTTCTCCATGACGAGCTGGGGCGCCTCGTGACGGGTGATGACCGTCTCGGTGATCTTGCACTCCTTGACGCCCTCGCGGAACGGCACGTCGTACATGATCTCCAGCATCGCGTCCTCGAGGATGGCGCGCAGACCACGCGCTCCGGAGTGACGGCGCATCGCCTCGCGAGCGATGGCGCGCAGCGCCTCCTTCGTGAAGGTCAGCTTCACCTTCTCCATCTCGAAGAGCTTCTGGTACTGCTTCACCAGCGCGTTCTTCGGCTGGGCGAGGATGGTGACCAGGTCCTCTTCCTTCAGGTCATTCAGCGTGGCGATCATCGGCAGACGACCGATGAACTCGGGAATCATCCCGAACTTCATCAAGTCCTCCGGCTCCGTCAGCGCCAGCAGCTCGCCCACGCTGCGGTCCTCGCGGTGCGAGATTCGCGCCCCGAAGCCCAGGCCCTTCTCGCCCACGCGGCGCTTGATGACGCCGTCGATGCCGTGGAACGCGCCGCCGCAGATGAACAGGATGTTCGTCGTGTCGACCTGCACGTACTCCTGCTGGTTGTACTTCTTGCCACCCCGCGGGGTGACATTGGCGCGCGTGCCCTCGATGATCTTCAAGAGCGCCTGCTGCACGCCTTCACCGCCGACGTCGCGAGTCGCACTGGGCATGTCGCCCTTGCGCGCGATCTTGTCGATTTCGTCGATGTAGACGATGCCGCGCGCCGCCTTCTCCACGTCGTAATCGGCGTTGTGGAGCAGGTTCTGGATGATGTTCTCCACGTCCTCACCCACGTAGCCCGCCTCGGTGAGGCTGGTGGCATCCGCGATGGTGAACGGGACGTTGAGGAAGCGCGCCAGTGACTGGGCCAGCAGCGTCTTGCCGCTGCCCGTGGGGCCGATGAGCAGGATGTTGCTCTTGCTCAGCTCCACCTCCTCGCCCGACGGACCCTTCACGCCTGGGCGCGGCCTGGCCGCTGGCTTCTTCTGGTAGATGCGCTTGTAGTGGTTGTACACCGCTACAGCGAGTACCTTTTTGGCCTGGTCCTGCCCGATGACGTACTCATCGAGGAACGCCTTGATTTCAGAGGGCGTTGGCAGACTGACCTGAGGCTTGCCTTCTTCACGCTCGTTCTCATCCGCGATGATGTCGTTGCAGAGCTTGATGCACTCATCGCAGATGTAGACCGTAGGTCCCGCAATCAGCTTGCGGACCTCGCGCTGCGATTTTCCGCAGAACGAGCAGGACAGGTTGACGTGGTGCTCCTTCTTCACTGCCGCCTCCGAGTTCGCCGACCCCGGATCCCCCGGAGCCACTTCGCCGTCCACCGCTCCCCTACCCAAACGGCCTGCCCACGTCTCGAACAGCCGCCGGGCCCACCTACATGGGGCCCACAACCACTATAGGGCCCTCCACCTTGGGCAGGAAGCCCAACGGTGCGGGCCCGTTACGGAGCGTACAGCGTCCGCAACGGGTGAGCGTTCAGTAACAGTGGCTCAGGCGTCCGTCACGCCCGAGGCGAGCTCTTCCACGTCATCCGCCAGGGCGGCCGCCCGCTGGGCGACAGCGTTCGGAATCTTGCGACACCCCGCCAGCTCGCTTGCGAGCTTCCGAGCCATCGACGCCAGCTTCCTCACCTGGAGGCTCTCCGGCGGCGGCTCGGGCGGAGGACGGGGGAAGCGCTCGGTGAACTCCTTCTTCAGCTCCGTGGGCGACTTCTCCGGGCTCCAGATGCTGTCACGTAGGGATTTGTATTCAGTGGGTGACAACTGGCCCCGTTCCTCGGCGTCGGCCAGCACTTCAATCACTTCGAAGGCAGGGGCCTTTTCAGGGAACTCCTGAGCCCGCAACTCCTCCTCGGGCTCATGCTTGGCCAGGAAGCTGAAGGAGCGGGTCAGCTTGAGGGCCGTCTGCTTCTTGATGTGCAGTTCCTTGAGGCAGTAGGCCTCGAAGGTGGGGTGGCCCCACTCCTCGAACTTCGCCTCGTCCCGGACCGTCACGAGCAACTTCCCCAGCTCGGCCCAGGTGGACTTGAAGCGCTTGGCGGCCATCAGCACGGTGTGACGGAAGGTCCCCGGCGGAACGCTCAGCGCTTTCTTCGCGATTTCGGTCTCGGCTACGGATGCGGCGGACATGGCCCCGGTATGGGGCATGCCCGGGAGGTGGGCAAGAAAGTGGCCCTAGCCCTTCCTGCCGATATTGAACGAGAGACCCACCGTCGCCCGCTCTCCGTCGTACGCCCGGAAAGGCCACTTCTGCAGCTCCACGAAGAGGCAGTCGTAGAGTGGACCTTTCTTGAACTGGGGGTTGTCCACCCAGAGCTTGTTGACCTTGCCGTCGTTGCCGATGACGAACTCCAGGGGGATTTTCGTCGTCAGCCCGGGGCTGCGCTCAGCCTCTTCCTTGAAGCACTTGAAGAGCGTCGACTTGTTGCCCGCGACGATGCGGTTGATGGCGCCCTGGTCGAACTGCTGGGCGACCTCCATGCCCTCGGCGTCCGTGTTCACGCTCCCCGAGGGACGCGGCGGCTTGCGGTCCTCCGTGCGGGAGGCGGAGGCCACGGCCGTGGGCTTGCTCGTGCCCGTGGCCGGCTTCGTCGTGCCCGTGTCGGCGGGCTTGTTCGGTCGGGCGGTGCCCTGCGTGGGGTACTCGAACAGCTCCTCGTCGTCCTGACGCGCCTGCGCCACGCGGATGACGGGGGCCTCCATTTCGATGCCCTCGAACTCGTCCTCGCCGAACCAGCCGTGCACCGCGGCGTTGCGCGCCAGGAACAGGCCCGCGGTTCCGAGCACCAGGGCCAGCGCGCCCGCGACACCGCCGAGCACCATGACGCGCTTGTGGTTCTTCTCCCGCTCCACCTGGACGGCCGCGTCCACGCGCACCCGCGCCTCGGAGAGCGCGACATGCACCTTGAAGGGCTCCACCTCCTTCATGGGGTGGAAGTCCCGCTCGCCGGCCAGGGCCAGGGGGGAATCGGGCGTGAGTTCACCCGTCTTGAGCTTCTCGACAATCTGGGAGCCACTCACCGGTCCGAGGACCAGGTCTCCATGTCGGAAGAGCCACTGCCCATCCACGTCCGCCGCGAGTTCTTGTCCAGCCGCCATTTCGCGCGCGATTATCCCGTGTTACCCCGCGCCCTCGCAACGCCGTGCTTCCTTCGACCTCCAAGCGGATTCCTGTCGCACTGTGGATCTGGTACCGCGGCGGAAACTTCCGCGGCTTCCAGCGCCAGCCGGAAGGCCCCACCGTCCAGGAGGCCCTGGAGGGAGCGTTGCGCTCGGTGGGGGTGCCCGCGACGGTGATGCCCTCGGGGCGGACGGACCGGGGCGTCCATGCCCGCATGCAGGTGGTGAGCGTCCGGCTGGAGGCGGGGGATTCGCCGGAGTCGCTCGCCCAGCGTTTGCCCGCGCACCTGTCGCCAGGGCTCGGCCTGTGCCTGGTGCGCCGCCCCGGCTCCTTCCACGCCCAGTGGAGCGCGAGCGGCAAGGAGTATCGATATCGGCTGCGACTGGGCGGCGGCGAGCCGATGCCGGAGTGGGCGCCCTACTCGCTCGACGTCGCGGGCGAGACGGGGCTCCAGGGGCAAGGCGCGACGGTGAAACCCGAGCGTGTGGCGGAGCTGCTCGCCATGGCCGCGGGCACGCGGGACTTCATCGCGTTCCATGAGAAGTCCAGCCCCCGCAAGCCGCGCACGCTGGAGTCCGCCACCCTGCACGAGCGGGGCGGTGGTCTTTTCGAGGCGAGGTTGATTGGGGACGGCTTTGCCCGCTACCAGGTGCGCTACGTGGTGGGTGGCGCGCTGAAGGTGGCGGCGGGGCTGCTGCCAGAAGAGGCCTGGCTGGCGGCGCTGGAGACAGGGGCGGCCATGGAGGGCTTCAAGGCGCCCGCTCACGGCCTGATGCTCTGGGAGGTCCGCTACCCTCCTGGAGTGGATCCCTTCACCGCCCCGGAGCGTCTCCACCCTCCAGGGCTGCCGCTGGAGCCACCCTTCCTGCCCGGGTGACACGCGGCGGATCCACGCTTCACTGCTTCAGTCGACGAGACGCTCTTCGTACTTCGCCAGCAGATCCGAGATGGCCTCCCGGAGGTACTCGCTCTGACGGATACGGGTGGTGCGCGACAGCTCCTTCAAGGAGTCGAGCTTCTCGCGATTGAGCCGGAAAACCACCGAAGTGAGACGGGGATTCATGTCCAAGTGCGCAACCTCCTACAGATGCGCACACCATCTCACAGCCCTTTTTGATCGCAAGATTTTCACTCGGATCAGCCTACCGGGAAGATCCACTGCAGCCCGGTGAAGCCCTCGGCATCGGCGCGGAGGCCGGATCCGAACCCGAGCGTGAGCCCGAGTCCCCCGAACACCGCGAACCGCTCCGAGAAGGTGTGTCGCAGGCCGAAAGCTACGCGAGGCCCCAGCCACGGCCCAGAAAACGGCCGCACGACGGCGCCGAGATCCACGAAGGACTGCCACGACTCGTCCCCGAAGAAACTGCGGAAGCCCCCGACAAAGGAGAGATCCGGCTCCCGGAGGCTGCCGCGGATCACCACGAAGACCTCGTTCCCGTCGTGGCCCACGGTGAGGGAGGCCCCCACGTCGAGCAGCGCGTCCAGCCCCTTCACGGCCTCCGCGTCCGCGTCGTTGATCAACTCCGTGTACGAGGCCCCCGGTCCGAGGAGCAGCGAGAAGGCGCGGCGATCCCGATAGGGCGAGTCGACGTATTCGGCGGCCCCGGCGCCCCGAGGCCAGAGCCCCACTGCCACCAGTGTGACGAAGCACCCCGCCGCTGCCCGCTGTCGGCTCCGCTTCGTCATCACCGTGCGCTCCCGAGCCATCGTGGAACCGGGCTTTCTACCCGTCTTCCGGGTGCCCGTGGGGGCGCGGTGTGGATCAGCCGGCCCGTCAGCTCACGACGGGCAGCGCGAAGCCCCTGGACTCCGGGGCCACGGGCTTCGTCACGCCAGCGGCCTCGTTCAGTCGGCCGGAGCGGAATGGCTCCAGGTCCAACGACACGAACTTGAACCCCAGCGCCAGGAACGACGTGTTGATCCGCTGGCGCACATCCGCGACGAGGAACCGCTCGTACTCCTCGGCGGCCACTTCCAGCCGGGCCACTTCGCCGTGGTAGCGCACGCGGAACTGCCGGAAGCCCAGCTTGCGCAGCTCCGACTCGGCCGCGGCGATCTGCAGCAGCCTGTCCCGCGTCACCGCCGTGCCGTAGGGAATCCGCGACGCCAGGCACGCCATCTGCGGCTTGTCCCACGTGGGCAACCCCAGCGACTGGCTCCAGGCGCGAATCTCCTCCTTCGTCAGCCCGGCATCCGCCAGGGGAGAGCGCACCGCGTGCTCGCGCGCGGCCTTGTGCCCCGGACGGTGGTCCTTGAAGTCATCCGCGTTGAAGCCGTCCACCACCACCGCCAGGCCCAGCTCCGTCCGCTTCGCCTCGCAGATGTCGTACAGCTCCGTCTTGCAGAAGTAGCAGCGGTTGGTGGGGTTGGCCGCGTACTGCGGATTGGCCAGCTCGTTGCTGCCCAGGACGACGTGCCGGGCCCCCATCTTCTCCGCCAGCTCCCGCGCCTCCTGCGCCTCCTCCGGAGCCACCGAGGCCGACAGCGCCGTGAGCGCCAGGGCCCGCTCCCCCAGCTCCTCCACCGCGACTTTCAGGACGAACGTCGAGTCCACGCCGCCGGAGAACGCCACCAGCGCACTGCCATGGGCCCGCAGCGCGGCGCGCATGGCCTCCAGCTTGGGACGCGACGACTCACACAGGGCCTGGATTCGCTCGGGGCTCAGCATGGGGCACTCCTAAAACGGAAGGGCCCCGGATTGCACGCGCATCGCGCGGCAACCTGGAGCCCTTTTACGTGAAGTGGAACAAGGGCCGGGTCGGCCCCCTGCTCAGCGGGCCTTGCTCTTCGAGGACTTCTTCCCCGCGGCCGCCGGCTTGGCGACGCGGGCAGCGCGCGTGGCGGGACGCGACTTCGCGCCCTTGTCCGCCTTGTCGGCCTTGGCCGGCTTCACCTTGGCGGCCACCTTCGGCTCCTCCGCCCGACGGGCCTTGGCGCCGTTGCCCTTCTCGGGCTTCTCGGCCTTCTCAGCCTTCTCGCCCTTGGCCGGCAGCGGGTTGGCCTTCATCTTCTTGCCGGTGATGATCTTCAGCTCCTCGGTGGTCATGTAACCGAGGTCCAGGAGCGACTGGAAGATCTTCGCGGCGCCGTCTTCCACCGACTCCACGTCGGAGTGGATGGTGACCTCCGGAGAGTTGGGCGGCTCGTACGGCTCGGTGATGCCGATGAAGTTGGGGATCTCCCCGTTGAGCGCCTTCTTGTACTTGCCCGTGCTGTCGCGCTCGATGAGCTTCTCCGTGGGGCAGTCGACGTAGACCTCCACGTAGCGGCCGATGGCGCGGCGGTTCTCCTCGCGCTTCCCCTTGTAGGGGCTCACGCAGGGCACCAGCGCGGCGACACCATTGCGCGTCAGGACGTTCGCCACGAAGCCGAGCCGTCCGGCGATCGTGTTGCGCTCGTCTTTCGAATCACCCAACCCCGCCCACAGCTCGTCGGCGAGCTCACCCTCGTCGAGGATCTCCACATTGCGGCCGACCTGTCGGAGCCGCGCCGCGATGTAGGCGGCAGTGGTGCTCTTACCGGTACCGGACATGCCGGTCAGCCAGAGGGTGAATCCAGTGTTGGAGGCCATAAGGGTTTTCAACTCCCATGCGTCCGGAGCGCTTCTTGCACGCCGCGGTGGACGCCGCAGATCCAGAAGATGGACGTCGTTATAGACGAAAACCCACTCACTTGACAATTCAGGCGCACCTTTCCGCAGGTAGGGGTGACAGGCAGTCAAGTGCTTGGGCCTACTGGGCTTTTTCGTTCTTGCAATGGTCGTTTCAGACCCGTCGCGTCTGAAAATCTCCATTGGTCCACCCATACTCAGACACCCAGGACACACAGCCCCGGTGTACGGATGCAATGAGATAGGAAACTCCCGGTAGCAACGGATGCCCTGCCGGGGCTGCCAGGGAGCGATCTTCCGCCGAAAAAGTGGGAGGCCCGTCTACATGGGAGTGGAACACGCCCATGAGCTGCTCGCCCCGCGAATCCGCCTGGAGGCACACCGCCAACCACTCCTCGGGGGCGAAGGCATAGGCGAGCGCGGGACGCGGGGACGCGTTGCGCAGGGGGCACACCCGCCAGGAGCTTTCGCTGGGAGCATGGAGGATCACTCCGCAGCCTTCCAGCGGGTAGCAGGACTCGAGGTGCCGGACGACTTCGCGGCGGACCGTCTCCGGCCAGCGTGGATCAGCCCACGGATTCACTGAGCGGGAGGTTCGGCTCGCGCGGCGCACCGGGAGCACTTGCGGACATCCATCTCCTCCAGGCCACCCGGGGGCACCAGCCAGCGGCCTCCCAGCGTCGGGCCCAGGCCCAGGCGGAGCCGCTGGAACACCATGGCGCCCACCGTTCCGAGCGCCACGCCCAGGGCGCCGTCTGGCGGAGGGCCCAGGTGACGCACCGTTTCGCCAAAGCACCAGACGCATCCCTCGGAGCCCCGGAACACCACGCCCGCGCGGGCGCCATCACCGCAGAGGGCCACCCAGGGGGCCTCCCCGCTCCAGGCCGTGGGCAGCTCCGCGAGCAGTCCCCCACCCCGCTCCGGGTTCGCCGCGTCAGGGTTGAGCGCGGATACTTCTCGGGCCAGCGTCGCCGCCATGGGTTGGCCGACGTCGGTGGCCGACATGAGGAAGCCAGGAGCCCAGGGGCCCAGGGTGAGCGCGCCCACGCCGGCCACGGGGGTTCCGCCTCCCGCCAGGTACGCCGCCGCCGTCATCCCCGAAGCGCCGGTGGCGTCCACGCGGGCGCCGCCGGCCAGGAGCGACTCCTGACCTCGACCACCGACCTCGCGCAGGAGGATCTGCCGGGAGTAGCGGAGGATTTGATCTTCACGCAGGGCCATGTGGCGTCACCCTCCCGCCATCGCGGGGATGAGGGTGAGGCGATCCGCGTCCTTCACCGGCGTGTCCAGCTCCCGCAGGGCGCGGATGTCCTCCTCGTTGAGGAAGACGTTGACGTAGCGCCGGACGGCGCCGCGCTCGTCCAGCAGTCGCGCGCCGATGCCGGGATAGCGGGCGTCCAGATCACTCAGCACCTCGCGCACGGTGGCGCCGGAGGCACTGACCTCCGACTGGTTGCGCGTGAGGGTCCGCATCGTCGAGGGAATCCGAATCGTCGCCATGGCTCACTCACCTTCCCTGCTTGCGGAGCACCAGTCGGTGCGTTCCATCCTCGCGCGGCTCGAGGGAGACGACTTCGTGCCCCTCCTCGCGCGCGCTGCGGGGAACGTTCTTCAGCGGCTCGGTGCCTCGGAGCAGCACTTCCAGCAGCGCCCCTGACTCCAGCGACTCCAGCCGCAGCTTGGTGCGCACATAGGTCATCGGGCAGACCTCGCGGGTGATGTCCAACGTCGCCGTCACCTCGCTCATCGCCGTGCCTCCACCCTCAGCGCGCGCATGCCGTGCCCTCCTCGGGAAACGTCGGAACGGCGGTGATGCGGCAGCCCGGACAATCCTCCGCTCGCTCGACGCGCGTGCGCCGTCCCAGCAGCGTGTTCCCATCCAGCACGTGCAACGTCGCCTCGCCCGGCACCCGGCGCGCGGCGCCCGCGAGCAGCTCCAGCACCAGCAGCGCCTGCACCGCGCCCACCAGCCCCGCCAATGAGCCGAGCACTCCCGCCTGCGCGCACGTGGGCACCGAGTCCGGCGGAGGCGGCGACTCGTAGAGGCAGCGCAGACAGGGCCCCTGGGGCTCCACGCGCATCGCCTGTCCCTGCATCCGCAGCACGCCGCCGTAGACGAGCGGCACCCCCGTGAGCACCGCCACATCCGAGAGGAAGAACTTCGTCGCCACGCCATCCGTCGCATCGATGACGGCGTCGTGCGCGCGGAACAGGCCCTCCACGTTGTCGGCGTCCACGCGCTCCGCGAGCACGTCCGTCGTCAGCGCCGGGAAGGCCCGCAGGAGCCCCGCGGCCGCGGACTCCGCCTTGTTGCGCCCCACGTCCTCGGCGCGATGCCAGAGCTGCCGGGGCAGGTTCGTCACGTCCACGCGGTCAGGATCCGCCAGCGTCAGGTGGCCGACACCCGCCTGCGCCAACGCCAGCGAGGCCGGACAGCCGAGCCCGCCTGCTCCCACGACGAGCACCCGCGAGCGCTCGATGCGGGAAGCGTGAGGAATCCGGGGATGGTGGTGCTCTTCTGGTCCGTGCATCGATTGCTGCTCCGCGAGGGCGGATGCGAATAACGTGCGGGACCCTGCGTCGCACCTGGCAACAGTTGAGCGCAGGCGCCCTTTCCACCGTCCCGCTTCGCGGCGGACTCCACCAGCCAGGACATATGAGAAACCTGACCGGCGTGCTCGTCTTTTCCACCACCCTGTTGCTCGTCCACGGCTGCCACAAGAACACCGGCGAGGCCCAGGGCCCCGCGGACGCGTCCACTCCCACCGCCGCCCCCCAG
>NZ_JABXEM010000073.1:0-40563 GCF_013372595.1 Myxococcus sp. AM011 | reverse complement strand
TCCCCGGCGTCCTCCGAAGAGGTCGTTGAAGAGGTCGCCCAGGTCGAAGTCCTCGCCCCCGTAGGGGATGCCGCCTGCTCCGCCCCTGGAGGCGGCGGCGCGGTACTGGCGATAGGCCTCCGCCTTCTTCTCGTCGAAGCCGATCTTCTCCGCGTCCTCGCCGAACTCGTCGTAGAGCTTGCGCTTCTTCGGGTCCGACAGCACTTCGAAGGCATTGCCGAGCTGCTTGAACTTCTCCTCGGAGGCCTTGTTGTTGGGGTTGACGTCGGGGTGGTACTTGCGCGCGAGCTTCCGGTACGACTTCTTGATGGCCTCCTCCGAGGCCGTCCGATCAACGCCGAGGATCTGGTAGTAGTCGTCCGCCATTTGTTCCCGCCGGGGTGTACGCAACTGAAAGTAACCAGTCGGTGGGAGTGCGCCAGCGAGGACTGTTCGGCTGGTCTGCGATGTATAAAGTCGCCGAAAGATGAGGGAGGCCATGGCAGCGCCGCGCCGAGCGGGAACCTTGTGGTTGGCGGGCTGGCTCCTGGTGCTGCCGGTGTCCCAGTCGTGGGCCCAGGGCGCCCCCACGGAGGCCTCCAGGCGGGTGGTCGACCGGGTCGTCGCCATCATTGAAGGCCGGGTCCTGTCGTTGAGCGAGCTGGAGTTCGAGGCCCGGGTGGCCCTCGTCCAGCGGGGCGGCATCCAGGCGCTCGGGGCCCCTCTTGACGAGGAGACCCTCCGAGGAGCCCTGGAGCTGGTCATCAACCAGCGGGTCCAGGTCCTCAATGCCGACCGGCTCCAGGCCTTCCCCGCGGAGCCCTCGGAGGTGGAGGCGAGGGTGGAGGCGTTCCGTTCCCGAATTGGCGGCCCCGCCCCCCTGGAGCGGTTCCTGGCGCGCAACGACGTGACGCTGGAGGGGCTCAAGGCCATCCTGGCGCGCGGGCTTCGGGCCGAGCGCGTCCTGGACAGCCGCATCCGGCTGCGGGCGCAGGTGGGCGAGACGGAGATCCGCCGCTTCTACGAGCAGCACGCGGCGGACTACCCCACGGACTACGAGACGGTGCGAGACGTCATCCGCGACAAGCTCTTCCGTGAGCGCTATGCGGCGCTGGCGGTGGAGGAGCTGGCGCAGGTGCGGGCCTCGGCGCAGGTGCGGCGGGTGGCGCCTTTCACGCGGGAGGCGAAGCGATGAGGCGGCTGAGGGAGGATGGAGAGCCGCGCGCGCCCCATGGCTTCCTGATCCGCCAGATGACGGTGGACGACCTGGCCGCGGTGATGATCCTGGAGCAGTCCGCCTTCAAGAATCCGTGGTCGCAGGAGCTGCTCAAGCGCGAGCTCCAGCACGAGTGGTCCACCATCCTGCTGGTGGAGGAGTCCCAGGATGCCGGGCCACCGTTGCTCCTGGGGCTGGCCATCTTCTGGATCGTCCACGACGAGGTGCACGTCCTCAACGTGGCCACCGCCCCCCAGCATCGTCGGCGGGGCGTGGCGCGGGCGGTGATGGAGGAGGTGCTGGAGCGGGGGAGGGGGCGGCGGTGCAGCCTGGCCACGCTGGAGGTCCGCAAGAGCAACGAGGCGGCCATCCAGCTCTACCGCGACTTCGGCTTCCGTCCGGTGGGCATCCGGCCGAACTACTACGCGGACGAGGGCGAGGACGCCGTGGTGATGGTCCTCGACTTCTGAGTGCACGCGGAGTAGAGGAGCGACCTGTTACACCCTGGGTTGTCGAGTCACTGGGAATGACCTCGCTGGCGCTGACCTGTTCGGGTCTGCGTCATGCCGTGCTTGACACGGTGGGGTCGGTCCCTATACTCGCGGCCCTTTTCAGTAGTCTGTAGGTAGATATGCGCCGCCCCGTGTCGTTGGGGGGAGGCCAACCCGAGGAAGAGGTATCAGTGCCGACCATTAGCCAGCTGGTCCGCAAGGGCCGCGAGAAGCTGAACATCAAGGGCAAGAGCCCCGCGCTCAAGGAGTGCCCCCAGAAGCGCGGAGTTTGCACCCGCGTGTACACCACGACTCCGAAGAAGCCGAACTCGGCCCTCCGCAAGGTGGCGCGTGTTCGTCTGACCAACGGAATCGAAGTGACGTCCTACATCCCCGGCGTGGGCCATAACCTCCAGGAGCACTCGGTGGTGATGATCCGCGGTGGTCGTGTGAAGGACCTCCCGGGTGTGCGCTACCACATCGTTCGTGGAACGCTCGACTCCGTGGGCGTGGCGGGCCGCAAGCAGAGCCGCTCCAAGTACGGCGCGAAGCGCCCGAGCTGAGAGCAGACCACCTTCGTTGTTCAAGAGTTTGGACGTTGTGCCCCGCACCCTGGGGAGCGTCCTGGTTGTTTTCCTTCAGCAGTTCAAGAAGCCCCGGTTTCATCGGCTCTCCAAGGAGAGTGGGGCGTAAGGGAAGAGAGAAGAGATGCCTCGCCGTCGCGTAGTCGCCAAGCGCAAGATTCTTCCGGACCCGAAGTTCCAGGACCGGCTCGTCACCAAGTTCGTCAACGACCTGATGCGGAAGGGCAAGAAGTCCATCGCGGAAGGCGTTTGCTACGGAGCCTTCGCCCTCATCGAAGAGCGCGCGAAGGAGGACCCCCTCAAGACGTTCAAGAAGGCCCTCGACAACGTCAAGCCGGTGCTGGAGGTCAAGAGCCGCCGCGTCGGTGGCGCCACCTACCAGGTGCCTGTCGAGGTCCGTCAGGACCGTCGCGTCGCCCTCGGAATGCGTTGGATCATCACGTACTCCAAGGCGCGTGGCGAGAAGACCATGCAGGAGAAGTTGGCCGGCGAGATCATGGACGCCGCCAACAACCGCGGCAACGCGGTGAAGAAGCGTGAGGACACGCACAAGATGGCGGAGGCCAACAAGGCCTTCGCGCACTACCGCTGGTAGGTCTTTCGGCCTCGCGGTATCCCGCCCGGATGCAGAGTCTGCATCCGGGCGGTTTCTTTAGGTGAAGCAGGTTCTCTGAAATCGTCCGGGTGGGTACGTGAGACGGGGCCCTGTGCCCTCCCGCCCTCATGGAGAGGTACCGACGCAATGGCTCGCGAGCATCCCCTGGAGCGCTACCGCAACATCGGCATCATGGCGCACATCGATGCCGGCAAGACGACCACCACCGAGCGGATCCTCTTCTACACCGGCGCCATCCACAGGATGGGCGAGGTGCACGAGGGGAACACCACCACGGACTGGATGGTCCAGGAGCGCGAGCGCGGCATCACGATCACGTCGGCCGCCATCACCGCCTTCTGGAGTCGCGGTGAGCATCGCTACCGCGTGAACATCATCGACACCCCGGGGCACGTGGACTTCACCATCGAGGTGGAGCGCTCGCTGCGCGTGTTGGACGGGGCCATCACCGTGTTCGACGCGGTGAACGGCGTGGAGCCGCAGTCGGAGACGGTCTGGCGCCAGGCGGACAAGTACAAGGTCCCCCGCATCTGCTTCATCAACAAGATGGACCGCGTGGGCGCGGACTTCGAGATGTCGGTGGGCACCATCCGCGAGAAGCTCGGCGCGCGAGCGGTGCGGATGCAACTGCCGCTGGGCGCCGAGGACAAGCACCGCGGCGTCATCGACCTGCTGACGATGAAGGCCCTGGTGTTCGTCGACTCGGAGCAGGGCAGCCGCTACGAAATCGAGGAGATTCCGGAGGACTACCGCGAGCAGGCCGAGGCGGCGCGCGCGGAGCTGCTCGAGGCCGCGGCGGAGCAGGACGACGCGCTGACGGAGAAGTTCCTGGAGGGCCATGAGCTGACCGAGCAGGAGGTCCGCTCGGCCATCCGCAAGGGCTGTGTGGCGCTGAAGCTGTTCCCGGTGTTCTGCGGCTCGGCGTTCCGCCACAAGGGCGTGCAGCCGCTGCTGGACGCCGTCATCGACTACCTGCCCAGCCCGCTGGACATCCCCCCGGTGCACGGCAAGACGCCCAAGGGCGAGGACGCCATCCGCGAGACGCGGGACGACGCGCCGTTCAGCGCGCTCGCGTTCAAGATCATGAACGACCCGGCGTTCCAGTCGCAGACGCTGACCTTCCTTCGCGTGTACTCCGGGAAGCTGGAGGCGGGGACGGCGGTGTGGAACTCGGTGAAGGGCAAGCGCGAGCGCGTCAGCCGCCTGGTGCAGATGCGCGCCGACAAGAAGGACGAGCTGACCGAGTGCTACGCCGGTGACATCTGCGCGGTGGTGGGCCTGAAGCTGGCGAGCACGGGCGACACGCTCTGCGATGACAAGCAGCCCATCATCCTGGAGCGGATGGAGTTCCCCGAGCCGGTCATCGACATCGCGATCGAGCCGAAGTCCACGGCGGACCAGGACAAGATCATCCAGTCACTCCAGCGCCTGGCGATGGAGGACCCGTCGTTCCGCGTGAAGTCGAACGAGGAGACGGGGCAGACCATCATCGCCGGCATGGGCGAGCTGCACCTGGAGATCATCGTCGACCGGCTCCTGCGCGAGTTCAAGGTCGACGCGAACATCGGCAAGCCGCAGGTGGCGTACCGGGAGACCATCACCACCCAGACGGAGTCCGAGGGGAAGTTCATCCGTCAGACGGGCGGTCGGGGCCAGTACGGCCACATCTGGCTGCGGGTGATGCCCAATGAGCCCGGCAAGGGCTTCGCCTTCGAGAGCAAGGTGACGGGCGGCGCGGTGACCAAGGAGTTCGTGGACGCGGTCCGCGACGGCGTCGCCGAGGCCCTGCAGAACGGCCCGGTGGCGGGCTACCCCATGGTGGACGTGAAGGTGGAGGCCTACGACGGCTCCATGCACGACGTGGACTCCAGCGAGATGGCGTTCAAGATCGCCGGCTCCCTGGCGTTCAAGGACGCGGTGCGCGCGGCCAACCCGGTGCTGCTCGAGCCCATCATGAGCTGTGAAATCGTCACGCCCGACGACTTCATGGGCGACGTGATTGGCGACCTCAACGGCCGGCGCGGCAAGGTGATGGGCATGACGCCTCGTCCAGGTCGGCTGCAGGCCATCCAGGCGCAGGTCCCCCTGGCCGCCATGTTCGGGTACTCAACGGACCTGCGCAGCCGCAGCCAGGGAAGGGCGACGTACACGATGCAGTTCAGTCACTACGCGCCGGCGCCCAAGACGGCGCTGAACCGGTACTGACGGCCGCCGGACGGCTCTGCGGGCGATTTCAGTTGACGTTGTGGCGGGTTTGGAGCAGGACGCAGCACCTTCGCAGTGAGTTTTGCGGGATTCGAGACGCGCCGGGTGGTTGACCGGCTCAGCCCCGGTTGAGGAGTTGTCATGGCCAAGGAAAAGTTCGAGCGTAACAAGCCCCACGTGAACATCGGCACGATCGGACACGTGGACCACGGCAAGACGTCGCTGACGGCGGCCATCACGAAGGTGCTGGCCAAGACCGGCGGCGCCACGTTCCTGGCGTACGACCAGATCGACAAGGCGCCGGAAGAGCGTGAGCGCGGCATCACCATCTCCACGGCGCACGTGGAGTACCAGACGAAGAACCGCCACTACGCTCACGTGGATTGCCCGGGTCACGCCGACTACGTGAAGAACATGATCACGGGCGCGGCGCAGATGGACGGCGCGATTCTCGTCGTCTCGGCCGCGGACGGCCCGATGCCCCAGACGCGTGAGCACATCCTGCTGGCGCGCCAGGTCGGTGTCCCGTATATCGTGGTCTTCCTGAACAAGGTCGACCTGCTGGACGACCCCGAGCTGCGCGAGCTCGTGGAGATGGAAGTCCGGGACCTGCTGAAGAAGTACGACTTCCCGGGCGATTCGATTCCCATCGTCCCTGGCTCCGCGATGAAGGCGCTCGAGGGTGACACGAGCGAGGTCGGCGAGGGCGCCATCCTGAAGCTGATGGAGGCGGTGGACAGCTACATCCCGACGCCGCAGCGCGCGACGGACAAGCCGTTCCTGATGCCGGTGGAAGACGTGTTCTCCATCGCCGGCCGTGGAACGGTGGCGACGGGTCGCGTCGAGCGTGGCATCATCAAGGTGGGTGAAGAAGTCGAAGTCGTCGGTCTGCGTGACACGCAGAAGACCGTCGTCACGGGCGTGGAGATGTTCCGCAAGCTGCTGGACGAGGGCCGGGCGGGAGACAACATCGGCGCGCTGGTGCGTGGTCTGAAGCGCGAGGACATGGAGCGCGGGCAGGTGTTGGCCAAGCCGGGCAGCATCAAGCCGCACACCAAGTTCAAGGCGCAGATCTACGTGCTGTCGAAGGAAGAGGGTGGTCGCCACACCCCGTTCTTCAAGGGCTACCGTCCCCAGTTCTACTTCCGCACGACGGACGTGACGGGAACGGTGAAGCTGCCCGATAACGTGGAAATGGTGATGCCGGGCGACAACATCGCGATCGAGGTGGAGCTCATCACCCCGGTGGCGATGGACAAGGAGCTGCGCTTCGCTGTTCGCGAGGGTGGCCGCACGGTGGGCGCCGGCGTCGTGGCGGAAGTGATCGAGTAGCAGGCCTCCTCCCGGCTCCCATGGACATCCCCTCGGGGAATTTCCAGGGAGCCGGAGGAAATCCAGTTGCATACACCGGGGCGGGATGGTAATCACCGCGCCCCTTCGTTCTGAAGAAACGGCTCTGTGACAACCAGGGGACGTCGGTCGTAGCGCCTCCCGGGGCGTTGGCACAAAGTTCGTTCTAAGAGGTTCTTGCGAATGGCGACACAGAAGATCCGCATCCGGCTGAAGGCATACGACTCGAAGCTCCTGGACCAGAGCGCGGGTGAGATCGTCGAGACGGCCAAGCGCACGGGCGCGAAGGTGGCCGGTCCGATCCCCCTTCCTACGCGCATCAACAAGTTCACGGTGCTGCGTTCGCCGCACGTGGACAAGAAGAGCCGCGAGCAGTTCGAGATCCGCACGCACAAGCGCCTGCTCGATATTCTCGAGCCCACGCAGCAGACGCTGGATGCGCTCATGAAGCTGGATCTGTCGGCCGGCGTTGACGTCGAGATCAAGTCCTAGGAAGCGGGTGGGCGTCCGAGTGGTTTCACTCCGACCCCCGCGAGGAAAGTGCCATGGCGAAGTTTGACGTTGTCGACCTCGATTTGAAGAAGGTGTCGGAGATTGAGCTCTCCGACGACATCTTCGGCGCTGAGCCGAACGCGCACCTCTTTTACGAGGTCGCGAAGATGCAGCAGATCAACCGGCGTCGCGGCACGGTGGGGGTGAAGAACACCTCGCTGGTCAGCGGCGGCGGCAAGAAGCCCTGGAAGCAGAAGGGCACCGGCCGCGCCCGCCAGGGTTCCATCCGCGCTTCCCACTGGGTGGGCGGCGGCAAGGCGATGGCCCCCAAGGCTCGCGACTACTTCTACCGCCCGCCCCGCAAGGTGCGTCGCGGCGCGCTGAAGTCGGCGCTGTCCCTGCGCGCCAAGGAGAAGACGCTCATCATCCTGAGCGGGTTCTCCCTGGACGCCCCCAAGAGCAAGCAGGCCTTCGAGGCGCTCACCAAGCGCCTGAAGCTGCAGAACGCCCTGGTGGTGGACGAGAAGAGCAACACCAACCTGCACCGCAGCGTGCGGAACCTGGCGAAGTTCGACGTGCTTCCTCCCGAGGGTCTCAACCTCGAGGCTGTTCTGAAGCACTCGCACCTCGTGCTCACCTCCGCGGCCGCGAAGACCCTCGAGGGGGCGCTCTCATGAATCTCAACGACGTCATCAAGGGCCCGCTCATCACCGAGAAGCTGGACAAGGCCCGCGAGAAGTTCCGTCAGTACTCGTTCATCGTCGACCGCAAGGCCACCAAGCACGACGTGGCTCGCGCTGTGGCGACGCTGTTCAAGGTCACGGTCGAGGGCGTCAACACGAACGTCGTCCGCGGCAAGATCAAGCGCGTGGGTCGGAGCATCGGCAAGCGGCCCAACTTCAAGAAGGCGGTCGTCACCCTCAAGGAAGGCGACTCGATCGAACTCTTCGAGGGAGGGGCGGCCTGACGCTACGGCGTTGAGGTCAGCCTGAGGAACACACCATGGGCATCAAGAAGTACAAGCCGACAAGCGCCGCCCGTCGTCACATGACGGTGTCCGATTTCGCGGACATCACCAAGGACGCGCCCGAGAAGAAGCTGACCGAGCCGCTCAAGCGCTCGGGTGGCCGCAACGTGCACGGACACATCACCCGGCGTCACCAGGGTGGTGGTCACAAGCGCCGCTACCGCGTCATCGACTTCAAGCGTCGTGACAAGGACGGCGTGCCGGCCAAGGTCACCGCGGTGGAGTACGACCCGAACCGCACCGCCAACATCGCCCTGCTGACGTACGCGGACGGTGAGAAGCGCTACATCCTGGCCCCGGTGGGTCTGAATGTGGGCGACACGGTGTTCGCCGGCGAGACCGCCGACATCCGTCCGGGCAACTCCCTGCCGCTGCAGAACATCCCGGTGGGTACCATCATCCACAACGTGGAGCTGAAGCCGGGCCGTGGCGCCCAGGTCATCCGCTCCGCGGGAACCTCCGGACAGCTGATGGCGAAGGAGGGCCGCTACGCGCAGGTGCGTATGCCTTCCGGAACCGTCCGCATGGTCCTCATCGAGTGCCGTGCCACCGTGGGCCAGGTGGGCAACATCGAGCACGAGATCATCCGCGTTGGTAAGGCGGGTAAGAGCCGCTGGCTGGGCATCCGCCCGACGGTTCGTGGTCTCGCGATGAACCCCGTGGATCACCCGCACGGTGGTGGTGAGGGTAAGTCCGGTCAGGGTAACCCGCACCCGGTGTCGCCGTGGGGCAAGAAGACCAAGGGTCTGACCACGCGCACCAACAAGCGTACCGACAAGTTCATCGTGAGCGGCCGCCGCCAGGGCGCGCGCAGCCAGTAAGAGGATTCGCAAGCCATGGCTCGTTCGATCAAGAAGGGTCCGTTCGTCGACGACTTCCTCGTCAAGAAGATCGAGGACATGATCAAGACGAACAAGAAGACTGTCGTGAAGACGTGGTCCCGCCGCTCCACCATCCTTCCGGAGTTCGTGGGTCACACCTTCGCGGTGCACAACGGGAAGAAGTTCATCCCGGTGTTCGTCACGGAGAACATGGTGGGCCACAAGCTCGGCGAGTTCGCCCCGACGCGTACGTTCGGTGGACACTCGGCGGAGAAGAAGGTCGCCAAGGCCCCGGGCAAGTAGCCTGGTGCATTGCCTGAGAGCCTGAGGAGATGACCATGGAGTCGACTGCACATCTGCGTTTTCTGCGCATGAGCCCCCGCAAGCTGTCCCTCGTTGCGGCGCTCATCCGGGGCAAGCCCGTCGAGGCTGCCCTCAACATCCTGAAGTTCACCAAGCGCGCCGCGGCCTTGCCGGTGGAGAAGCTCATCAAGAGCGCCGTGGCCAACGCGACGGACCTGTCCAAGGGTCAGGTCGACGTGGACACGCTCTACGTCAAGACCATCTCGGTGGACCAGGGTCCTACCCAGCGCCGGTTCATGCCGCGCGCCATGGGTCGGGCCACCCCGATCAAGAAGAAGACCGCCCACGTCCATGTGGTGCTGGCCGAGGCCAAGAAGTAGGACCCGTCGGGCCCAGCCCGGACGTTCAAGGAGATTCACGTTGGGACAGAAAGTTCATCCGATCGGGTTCCGGCTTGGCGTCATCAAGACCTGGGACTCCAAGTGGTTCGAGCACAAGAACTACGCGCAGTGGCTCCATGAAGACATCCGCATCCGCGAGTTCGTGAAGAAGTCGCTGAACCACGCGGGCGTGTCCAAGGTGGAGATCGAGCGCGCAGCCAACAAGGTGAAGGTCAACGTCCACACCGCGCGTCCGGGTATCGTCATCGGCAAGCGCGGCGCGGGCATCGAGACGGTGAAGAAGGACCTCCAGCAGTTCACGAAGAACGAGGTCTTCCTCAACATCGTCGAGGTCCGCAAGGCGGAGACCGACGCGCAGCTGGTGGCGGAGAACATCGCCACGCAGCTCGAGCGTCGCATCGCGTTCCGTCGCGCCATGAAGAAGGCGCTTCAGACGGCGATGAAGTTCGGAGCCAAGGGCATCCGCGTGGCCTGCTCGGGCCGCCTGGGTGGCGCCGAGATGGCTCGCTACGAGTGGTACCGCGAGGGCCGCGTGCCCCTGCACACCCTCCGCGCGGACATCGACTATGGCTTCGCCGAGGCCAAGACGACCTACGGCAAGATCGGCTGCAAGGTCTGGGTCTGCAAGGGCGAGGTTCTCCCGGGCAAGGGCGGCGCCGCCCCCATGCCTTCCAACCGCTAAGAGCCCTCCCGCTTTGGGCGCTCTCGAGAGAGGGCGCCCGGGGCAGGGCAGTGAAGGACAGCGACGATGCTTCAGCCTGCACGTACGAAGTACCGCAAGATGCACAAGGGCCGCACGCCTGGCGCCGCGCACCGTGGCAGCGACTTGACCTACGGTGAGTTCGGCCTGATGAGCCTGCAGCCGGGATGGATTACGTCCCGGCAGATCGAGGCGGCTCGTATCGCGATGACCCGCCACGTGAAGCGCGGCGGCAAGATCTGGATCCGAATCTTCCCGGACAAGCCCATCACCAAGAAGCCCGCCGAGACCCGAATGGGTACCGGTAAGGGTGGCGTGGAGTACTACGTCGCGGTGGTGAAGCCCGGCCGCATCCTCTACGAGATGGAGGGGATGACGACCGAGGTGGCCACGGGGGCGCTGAAGCTGGCGCAGGCGAAGCTGCCGGTGCTCACGCGTATCGTGACGCGCACGGACCTGAGCCTCTAGGCACCGCGGCGGGAGCCGCCTTCGGGTGGGCTCCCGCACGCATGTGGAGATAGCAATGGCGACTGCGAAGGAACTGAGAGAGCTGTCGGCGGACGACCTGCAGCGGCGGGCGACGGAACTGCGTGAGACGCTGTTCCAGGACCAGCTCAAGCGGCGGACCGGCTCGCTGGACAGCCCGGCGGAGCGGACCCTGCACCGGCGTGACCTGGCCCGTGTGCTGGCGGTTCTTGGCGAGAAGAAGAAGGCGGCGAAGGCTTAAGGGCCCCGTCGCGATTCCTCCAAGCGCGCTCGCTCAACGCGGGTGCGTACGGCCATCCGGGAAGCGAGAGCGCCCGGGTGCATGAGAGACAGTGAGAACGAAGATGGCTGAAACGACTGAAGCGCCCACGGCAGAGACCTCCACCCGCGGCCGTCCGAAGACGCGCGTGGGTATCGTCACCTCCAACAAGATGCAGAAGACGGTCGTGGTCACCGTCCAGCGCCGGGCTCCCCACCCGAAGTACGGGAAGATCATGAGCCTGCGCGAGAAGTACAAGGCGCACGTGGAAGACCACGACTATCCGAAGAAGATCACCATCAACGAGGGTGATCGGGTCCGGATCGCCGAGACCAAGCCTGCCTCGAAGGACAAGCGCTGGCGTGTGGTCGAGGTGCTGGAGAAGAGCAAGAACGTCTAGCACGCACCTCCACCTGCGCGGCCGTGAGGCGGTGTGGTGGAGTCACCGGCGATAGGAGATTCCCAGATGATTCAGATGACGAGCGTGCTCGACGTGGCGGACAACTCGGGCGCGAAGAAGGTGTTCTGCATCAAGGTGCTCGGTGGTTCGAAGCGCAAGTACGCGTCCATCGGCGACGTCATCGTCGTGTCGATCCGCGAGGCGCTGCCCAACTCGAAGGTGAAGAAGGGTGACGTGGCCAAGGCCGTCATCGTCCGCACCAAGCGCGAGGTGGGTCGGGCCGACGGCAGCTTCATCAAGTTCGATGGCAACTCCGCGGTCCTCATCAACAAGGACATGGAGCCCATTGGTACGCGCATCTTCGGGCCGGTGGCCCGTGAGCTCCGCGCCCGCAAGTTCATGAAGATCATCTCGCTGGCGCCCGAAGTCCTCTGAGAGGACCGCAGGCCGGACGGCGAGCAGCCAGAGAGACGAGGAAGCCATGCAGAAGATGAAAGTGGGAGACACGGTCCAGGTCATGGCCGGGGCCGAAGCCTCCGAGAAGAGTCCCGCGACGAAGCGCGGCAAGGTGCTGAAGATCGACCGGGAGGCCGGCCGCGTGACCGTGGAAGGTCTGCGCCTGGTCAAGCGTCATCAGAAGAAGACGCCCCAGAACCCCGAAGGTGGGATTGTCGAGAAGCCCGGCACCATCGCCCTGGCGAATGTCCAGGTCGTGTGCGCCAAGTGCGACAAGCCGACCCGCGTGGGGGTCAAGACCGAAGGCGAGAAGCTCCAGCGGTTCTGCAAGAACTGCGACGCGCTGATTGACTAGGAGTCCCTGTTGGGGCATCTATGCGCGCCCTTCTGTCCGCCCTGGTGGGCGGGTAGGGGGGCGTGCAGGCAACGAGGGCCTGGGTTGTTCCGGGGCCCTCGAGGTGTTTTCAGTTTCCAGATGAAGGACTGATCGGACGCGCTGGGTCCACAACGGCGCCCCGAAGCAGAGGATACGACGATGGCTGACGAGAAGAAGCCGGACCAGAAGGAAAAGAAGGCGAAGCGGGGCAAGAAGGAAGAGGCCAAGAAGGTTGGCTTCGCGGCGAACATCGAGGAAGGCCTCGAGAGCAAGCCGGCCCGCATGAAGGAGCGCTTCCGCAAGGAAGGGGTGCCCGCCCTGATGAAGGAGCTGGGCCTCAAGAACCCGATGGAGGTTCCGCGTCTCCAGAAGATCGTCGTCAACATGGGTCTGGGCGAGGCGCTCGCCAACAACAAGATCCTGGAGTCGGCGGTGGACCAGCTCGCGGCGATCACGGGTCAGAAGCCCATCGTCACGCGCGCTCGCAAGTCCATCGCGAACTTCAAGCTGCGCCAGGGCCAGGCCATCGGTGCCGCCGTGACGCTGCGTGGCACCCGCATGTATGAGTTCATGGACCGCCTCATCACCGTGGCGCTGCCGCGCGTGCGTGACTTCAAGGGCGTGTCCCCGAAGGCTTTCGATGGGAAGGGCAATTACACGCTCGGCGTCCGCGAGCAGATCATCTTCCCTGAGATCAACTACGACCAGATCGAGAAGGTGAAGGGGCTCAACATCAGCTTCGTCACCACCGCCGCGAACGACGAGCAGGGGTTGGCGCTGATGCGTCACTTCGGCCTGCCGTTCCGTCAGTAAGCCCTCGAGCCAAGGACCTCAAGACAATGGCCAAGCTCTCCAAGATCGCCCAGGCGAAGCGCAAGCCGAAGTTCGCCGTGCGCCAGTACAACCGCTGCCCGCTGTGCGGTCGGCCGCGCGCCTTCCTGCGCAAGTTCAAGATGTGCCGTATCTGCCTGCGCAACCGTGCGCTGCGCGGTGAGATCACCGGCGTGACCAAGTCGTCCTGGTAGCCGGAAGGGCAGGGTGCTGAGGGGCTCGAAAGGGCTCATCGGCACCCTGGGCGTGCTCCGTGAGGAGCTCGCTCGAATGGATTTTCAACTTCAGCAGTGGCGATCGGCGCGAACCCCCGGGATGGGCCCGGCAGGCGCGGCGGTCGCGAACGCGAGATGCCCGATGACGGCTCTTGCTTTGGAAGGTAGCTCATGCCGGTCAATGATCCTGTTGGCGACATGCTGACCCGCCTGCGCAATGCTTCGCGCGCGCGTCACGACAAGGTCGTCATTCCCCACTCGAAGCTCAAGCTCGAGATCATCAAGGTCCTCAAGGATGAGGGCTACATCGGGGAGTTCGCCGTCGCGACCCCCGAGGGCTCGCCCCAGAGCGAGATCACCGTGCAGCTCAAGTACGGTCCCGACCGCAGCCCCGCCATCACCGGCATCCGCCGCGTGTCCACGCCGGGCCTCCGCCGCTACTGCGGCGTGGGTGACATCCCGCAGGTGCTGGGTGGAATGGGTATCTCCATCCTGTCCACGTCCCGCGGCATCCTGGTGGACTCCGAGGCCCGCAAGCAGAAGGCGGGCGGCGAGCTGCTCTGCACCGTCTACTAGCCAGCTGCCTGGTGGTCGCGCCTCGTGAGAGTGCGCGCCCCGGGCATACAGGACCGAGGCAACCATGAGTCGGATTGGAAAACTGGCGATCAAGCTCGGCGACAAGACGAAGGCCATCGTCGCCGGCCAGCAGGTGAATTTCGAGGGCCCCAAGGGCAAGCTGTCCGTGAAGCTGCCCGCCCGGGTCAAGGTGGAGATCAAGGACGGCCAGGTCAACGTGCAGCGCGAGGATGACTCTCGCGAGGCGCGCAGCCTGCACGGCCTGACCCGCACCATCCTCGCGAACGCGGCGAAGGGCGTGTCCACCGGCTTCGAGCGGAAGCTGGACATCCGCGGCGTTGGTTTCCGCGCCGAGGTGAAGGGCAAGGCCATCCACTTCTCGTTGGGCTACTCGCACCCGGTGGTGTTCAACCTGCCGGAAGGTGTGACGGCCGAAGTGGACAAGGCGGCCCGCACCGAGGACAGCCTGCCCACCGTGGGGCTGACGCTCCGCTCGGCGGACAAGGAAGCGCTTGGCGCGACGGCGGTGAACATCCGCTCGCTGCGTCCTCCCGAGCCGTACAAGGGCAAGGGAATCAAGTACTCCGAGGAGCGCATCCGCCGTAAGGAGGGCAAGACCGGAACGACCTAGTCGTTTCGTCTGTCCTGAGGGTTCCCAATCCCGTCGAGCCCGTGGGGTCCGACGGCATCATCCGGCGGCGGAAGGCCGCATCGCCGCCGGAAGGACAAGGAAGCAGCCATGCCGACGAAGATCGAATCCCGTCTCAAGAGGAAGAACCGCATCCGCAAGAAGCTCTCGGGCACCACCGAGCGGCCGCGGCTTTCCGTTTACAAGAGCCTCAAGCACATCTACGCGCAGGTGGTGGACGACACCACCGGCAAGACCCTCGCGTTTGCCTCGTCGCTGTCCAAGGATCTGAAGGGCCAGGACGAAGGCGACAAGAAGGCGGACGCGAAGCGGGTCGGTGCCCTGATCGCGCAGAAGTGCAAGGCTGCCAACGTCGAGGCGGTGGTGTTCGACCGCAACGGCTTCCCCTATCACGGGCGCATCGCCGCCGTGGCTGACGCCGCGCGCGAGGCCGGGCTGAAGTTCTAGCTTTCGAAAGGATTTCCAAGTGGCAACTCCGATCAATCCGAACGATCTGGACCTCACCGACCGCGTGGTGAACATCAACCGCGTGGCCAAGGTCGTGAAGGGCGGCCGCCGGTTCTCGTTCGCCGCCCTGGTGGTGGTGGGCGACGGCGCGGGACACGTGGGCGTCGGCCTGGGCAAGGCCAACGAGGTCCCCGAGGCCATCCGCAAGGGTGGCGAGAACGCGAAGAAGAACCTCTTCCGCGTCCCGCTCATGGGGCACACGATTCCGCACGAGGTGCTCGGGCACTTCGGCGCCGGCTGGGTGCTGTTGAAGCCGGCCAGCGAAGGTACGGGCGTCATCGCCGGTGGCGCTGTGCGCGCGGTTCTTGAGGCGGCGGGCATCCGCAACATCCTGACGAAGAGCCAGGGTTCGCGGAATCCGCACAACGTGCTGAAGGCCACGGTTGCTGGCCTGAAGCTGCTGCGGAGCGCGGCGCAGGTGTCGCGGCTTCGTGGCAAGGACGTCGAGTCGGCGAAGCTCGCCGGGGAGCAGAGGGGCTAGTCATGGCGCTCAAGGTGAAGCTGACGAAGAGCTATGCGGGCGCTTCCGAGGACATGCTGGCCACCATCCGTGGCCTGGGTCTGAAGAAGTTCGGTCAAGAGCGCCTGCTCAAGGACACCCCTGCCATCCGTGGGATGGCGTTCAAGGTGAAGCACCTGGTCTCCTTGGAGACGGTGACCACCGAGGCGCCGGCGCCGAAGCGCCGCAAGCCGCGCAAGATCGCCCTGCGGGATCGCGCGCGCGCCTACCAGGCCAAGCAGAACAAGGCCTGAGCACGAGAGGACTGAGACAATGAGCACTCTGCACGATTTGAAGCGTCCCTCGCGCTCGTGGCACCGCAAGAAGCGGGTGGGTCGCGGCCAGGGTTCCGGCCTTGGCAAGACGGCCGGCCGTGGTGGCAAGGGTCAGAAGGCCCGTTCCGGCAACATGCGGTTCGAGGGCTTCGAGGGCGGTCAGAGCCCCCTGCAGCGCCGCCTTCCGAAGTTTGGCTTCAACTCCCCCAACCGCACGGTGTACGCGGTGGTGAACCTGTCGGACGTGGATGCCCACTTCGACGCGGGCGCCACGGTGGATGAGGCCTCCCTGAAGAAGGTCGGTCTGGTCAAGGGTCGCTACCACGGCGTGAAGCTGCTGGGACACGGCACGCTGACCAAGAAGGTCACCATCGTGGTCCACAAGGCCTCCGAGGCCGCGAAGTCGGCGGTCGAGAAGGCTGGCGGCGCGGTGGATGTCCTTCCGCTGATGGCCCACAAGCCCGAAGCGGCCGCGAAGGCCCATGCTGGCAAGGGCGTCAAGGCCCCTCGGCAGCCCAAGGCTTGAGCATGTCCGGCGCGCATCACTTGCTGGTGGTGCGCGCCATTTCGCTTGTGTAGGCTTCTGCGCCCCTTTCCCGTCCGTGGAACAGGGGCGTTTTGTCGTCCTGGCAGAACCCTCACGAAGAGGATGGCTACCCCGTGGCTCTCAATGCCTTCGCCAACGTCTTCCGCATCGCGGAGCTGCGCAGCCGGCTCGCGTACACGCTAGCCCTGCTGGCCGTGTACCGCATCGGCATCTTCATCAATACGCCAGGCGTGGACCGGGCTGCGATGAACGCCTTCATGGACGCCCAGAAGCAGTCGGGCGGACTGGTGTCGCTGTTCAACCTCTTCTCCGGCGGCGCGCTGGAGCAGATGTCCATCTTCGGATTGGGCATCATGCCTTACGTCAGCGCCTCCATCATCATGCAGCTGCTGGCGGTGGTCATCCCCAGTCTGGAGCGACTGCAGAAGGAGGGCGCGGCGGGGCGGCAGAAGATCAACCAGTACACCCGCTACGGCACCATCGTCCTCTCCGTCATCCAGGGCATCGGCATCTCCCGGTGGCTGGCGTCCCTGGGGCGCTCGGACGCGGGGCAGAGCGGCTTCAACCAGGTGGTGGTGCCGGACGACAGCGTCTGGTTCACCTTCATGACGGTCATCAGCCTGACGGCCGGTACGGCCTTCATCATGTGGCTGGGTGAGCGCATCACCGAGCGCGGCATCGGCAACGGTATCTCCCTCATCATCTTCGCGGGCATCGTCGCCGGTGTGCTCCCGGGCGCCAAGACGCTGCTGGACCTGACGCGGCAGGAGGTCATCGCGGTGGCCGAGGTCCTGGCGCTGCTGTTCTTCATGCTCCTCATCATCGCGGCGGTGGTCTATGTGGAGCGCGGCATGCGCCGCATCCCCATCCAGTACGCCAAGCGCATGGCGGGGCGCCGGATGTTCGCGGGCCAGGCCACGTACTTCCCGATGAAGGTCAACACCGCGGGCGTCATCCCGCCCATCTTCGCTGGCGCGGTGCTGTCGTTCCCGGCCACGCTGGGCACGTGGTTCCCGTTCCTGCAGGACGTGCAGCGCGCCATTGAAGGCAACCTGTGGATCTACAACGGCCTGTTCGTGCTGATGGTCATCTTCTTCGCCTACTTCTACACGGCACTGACCTTCCGTCCGGATGACGTGGCGGACAACATCAAGAAGCAGGGTGGCTACATCCCGGGCATCCGCCCGGGTCGTCAGACGGCGGAGTTCATCGAGCGAGTGCTGAACCGGCTCACCTTCGGTGGCGCGCTGTACCTGGCGGTCATCTGCGTGATTCCCTCCGTCATCAGTGGCCTGCTCAACGTACGCTTCACCTTCGGCGGCACCGCGCTGCTGATTGTCGTGGGCGTGGCGCTGGACACGGTGCAGCAGATCGAGGGTCACCTCATCAGCCGCAACTACGAGGGCTTCGCCGGGCCGCGTGGCCCGCGCATCCGCGGCCGGGTGCGCGTGGCGGCCTGAGTCACGACGTTCACGTCCCGGGCGCCTCTCCCCGTCGTGGGGAGGGGCGCCTCGTCGTTCCGGGATGGAGTCGTTCAAGGTATTCGGTGGTGCACACGGGGGGCGCTTGGAAGCTTCGTGGCCGACGACTTCCGTGCCTTCCTTGGGAGCTGAGAGGAGCACATGAACCTGATCCTGTTGGGACCGCCGAACGCGGGGAAGGGTACGCAGGCGAAGAAGCTCTTCGCCGACTTCCACATCCCGCAGATCTCCACCGGTGACATCCTCCGCAAGGCAGTGGCGGAGGGGACGGAGCTGGGGAAGGTCGCGGGTCCGTTGATGGCGGCGGGCCAGTACGTGCCGGACGAAGTCGTCATCGGTATCGTCGAGGAGCGCTTGAAGCAGTCGGACGTGGCCCAGGGCTTCGTGCTGGATGGCTTCCCGCGCACGCCGGGCCAGGCTGACGCGCTGGACAGGATGCTGGGGCGGCTGGGCAAGCAGCTCGACGCGGTCGTATCGCTCGAGGTGCCGCACAAGACGCTGGTGGAGCGTGGCTCCGGCCGGCGTGTCTGTCCCGTGGATGGCAGCGTCTACCACGTGGACCAGAGCCCCCCGAAGCGCGCGGGGTACTGCGACAAGTGCGGCACGGGGCTCGTGCAGCGGCCCGACGACATGCCGGACGTCATCGAGAAGCGCCTGCAGAAGTACGACGCGGAGACGGCGCCCCTGAAGGCCTTCTACGCGAAGAAGGGCGTGCTCACGAGCGTGGACGGCGTGGGCTCCCCCGATGGCATCTACGAGGAGATCAAGAGCGCCGCGGGCAAGGGCAAGGCTTGATGTGCGGACGTGCTGGCGAGCGGATGCGAGGCGCTTGCGGCGCCCGCGGAGGCTTGCCACCCGTTCTCCGTGCGCGGTTGGCGCGCACGGACCGCCCATGAGTCAGGTGGGAATCAAATCGAGGGAGGAGATTGCCCTCATGCGCCAGGCCGGGCGCATCGTTGCCGACGTGCTGGATGCGCTGGAGAAGGCCGTGGTCCCGGGTGTCACCACCTGGGAGCTGGACGCGCTGGCGGAGAATCTGACGGCGGAGCGGGGGGCCAGGCCGGCGTTCAAGGGCTACCTCGGCTTCCCGTGTGTGCTGTGCGCCTCCATCAACGACGAGGTGGTGCACGGCATCCCCAGCAAGCGGCGGAAGCTGGCCGAGGGCGACCTGATGAAGCTCGACTTCGGGGTGTCCTACAAGGGGTGGTTCGGGGACGCGGCGAGGACGGTGCCAGTGGGGAAGGTGTCCGCCGAGGCGCAGTCGTTGCTGGACACGACGCGGGAATCGCTCCAGAAGGCCATCCAGGCGATGAAGCCGGGCAACCGGCTGGGCGATATAGGGCATGCCGTCCAGCGGCACGTGGAGGCCAGGGGGTACTCCGTGGTCCGGGACTTCACCGGCCATGGGATTGGCCGGAAGCTCCACGAGCACCCCCACGTGCCCAACGTCGGACAGGCGGGGGCGGGAATGAAGCTCCGGGCGGGGATGGTCCTCGCGGTGGAGCCCATGGTCAACCAGGGCACCCACGAGGTGGAGATCCTGGACGACGACTGGACGGCGGTGACGGCGGACCGGAAGCTGTCCGCCCATTTCGAGCACACCATCCTCATCACGGATGGCGGAGCTGAAGTGCTCACCCGGGGGGCGTGAAGGCAGCCGGGACAGCGGGTGAAATGCGAAGATGTTACGGTGGGTTGGTAGGAATCCGAGTTTTGCCGCGCGGGACGCTTGCCACTTGCGGACCAAAGTGCTATCCCGCCGCGCTTCCAGAAGGTTCGTGGTCCGGGAAGAGGGTTTGACGCTTGCCGAAGGATGATTCCATCGAAGTCGAGGGGACGGTGATGGAGCCCCTCCCCAATGCGATGTTCCGCGTGGTGCTGGATAATGGCCACAAGGTGCTCGCGCACATCTCGGGTAAGATGAGGATGCACTTCATCCGCATCCTCCCGGGAGACAAGGTGAAGGTCGAGCTGTCTCCGTACGACCTGACGCGCGGGCGGATCACGTACCGGGCGAAGTAGAAAAGGGCGCCGCCCTGGGACTGGGGTGGCGACCCCTCATGACTTTTCATCTGTTCGAAGGAAGGAAGTTCGCTCCATGAAGGTTCGGGCGTCCGTCAAGAAGATCTGCGACAAGTGCAAGGTTGTTCGCCGCAAGGGCATCGTGCGCGTGATTTGCGCTTCCAACCCCCGGCACAAGCAGCGCCAGGGCTAACGGCCGACAGGCCGTTGGCTTCAGACCAACTCCACTCCAGAAGGAAGACCGAAGATGGCTCGTATCGCCGGCATCGACCTGCCGCCCAACAAGCGCGCCGTGATCTCGCTCCAGTACATCTACGGGATCGGCAACAAGTCCGCGCAAGACATCATCGAGGCGGCGGGCATCGATCCCACCACCCGGACCAAGGACCTCACCGAGGACCAGGCTCGCAAGATCCGTGAGATCATCGAGGCCAGCTACAAGGTCGAGGGTGACCTCCGGCGTGAAGTGACGATGAACATCAAGCGTCTGATGGATCTGGGCTGCTACCGGGGTCTCCGTCACCGCAAGGGCCTGCCTGTCCGTGGCCAGCGCACCCATACCAACGCGCGTACCCGCAAGGGTCCGAAGCGTGGCATCGTCCGGGCGAAGCCTGCCGCTCCGGCTCGGTAAACCGCAGCGCCGGCCCGTGAGGTGCCGGCGTCGATCACCTCCTCTCAGGAGCAGCAACTCAAATGGCTGACGAGATCAATACTTCGGCTGCGGCGCCTACGGGCACCGAGGGCGAGGCCCCTGCCGCGAAGAAGGCCAAGCGCAAGGGCAAGAAGAGCATTCTCAATGGCGTGGTGCACATCCAGTCCACGTTCAACAACACCATCATCACGATCACGGACGTGTCCGGGAACGTGATCTCCTGGTCCTCGGCCGGGGCGCGTGGCTTCAAGGGAAGCCGCAAGTCCACCCCGTTCGCCGCCCAGGTGGCCGCCGGCGATGCCGCGGCGAAGGCGATGGAGCACGGGCTGAAGAACGTGTCTGTGTTCGTGAAGGGTCCGGGCGCGGGCCGTGAGTCGGCGCTGCGCGCGCTGGCCGCCGCCGGTCTGAAGATCAACCTCATCCGCGACGTGACGCCCATCCCGCACAACGGGTGCCGTCAGGCCAAGCGCCGCCGCGTCTAACCCCTTCGTCCGGGCCGCCCTTCGCGCTCGCGAGCGTGGGGGCGGCTCCAGATCACCTTTAAGGAGAAGTCTGTGGCCCGTTACACCGCGAGCGCTTGCCGTATCTGCCGGCGCGAAAACCTCAAGATGTACCTGAAGGGCGACCGCTGCTACACGGACAAGTGTGCCATCGAGCGCCGCCCGTATCCCCCCGGTCAGCACGGCCAGGGCCGCGTGAAGTTCTCTGGTTACGGCGTGCAGCTGCGCGAGAAGCAGAAGGTCAAGCGCATGTACGGCCTGCTGGAGAACCAGTTCCGCGGCTACTACCACCGCGCGTCCGCCGCCAAGGGCAAGACGGGTGAGAATCTCCTGCAGCAGCTGGAGCTCCGCCTGGACAACGTGGTGTTCCGCATGGGCTTCGCGGATACCCGCAACGAGGCGCGCCAGCTGGTTCGCCACGGCCACTTCCAGGTGAACGGCCGCAAGGTCAACATCCCCTCGTTCTCCATCAAGCCCGGCACGTCCGTCGAGGTGGTGGAGAAGAGCCGCAAGGTGCTGCGCATCTCCGAGGCGCTGGAGACCGTGGACCGCCGTGGCGTTCCGCAGTGGATCGACCTGGACAAGAAGTCGTTCAAGGGCACGGTTCGCACGGTCCCCAACCGCGAGGACCTGACGATGCCCATCCAGGAGCAGCTCATCGTGGAGCTCTACTCCAAGTAGTCCCCGCGCCAGGCCGCGGTTCGCGCCTGGACGAGGTACTCAACAACGCCCTGGCCGACGAGGCCGGGGCGTCGTGCTTTATCCGCAGTCCCCTACGTGGCCATCCTCCCGCCGTCCCGGTGGGTAGGTCGGTGGTGGCGCACGTCTCGAGGAGTCGTACACCATGGCTGATACGTACATTGCGAAGAACTGGCGTGACCTCATCAAGCCGCGCCGCATGGAAGTGGATCAGGACAGCCTGACCCCTACCTACGGGAAGTTCATCGCGGAGCCGCTGGAGCGTGGCTTCGGCACCACGCTGGGCAACTCGCTGCGCCGGGTGCTCCTGTCGTCGCTGCAGGGCGCGGCCATCACCTCGGTGAAGATCGAGGGCGTGGACCACGAGTTCACCACCATCCCCGAGGTGTCCGAGGACGTCACGGACGTCGTGCTGAACCTGAAGGAAGTCCTCCTTCGGATGCACACGAACGAGCCGAAGACGCTGCGCATCGAGGCGGAAGGGCCCAAGGAAGTGAAGGCGGGTGACCTCATCACCGACGCCGACGTGGAGATCCTCAACCCGGGTCACCACATCTGCACCATCTCCGAGGGTGGCAAGCTCCGCATGGAGCTGCAGTGCCGCCGCGGCCGTGGCTACGTGCCGGCCAACTCGAACAAGGTGGTGGGTGCGCCCATCGGCACCATCCCCATCGACTCGCTGTTCTCGCCCACCCGCAAGGTGAACTACCAGGTCACCAACGCGCGCGTCGGTCAGGTCACCGACTTCGACAAGCTGTCGCTCGAGGTCTGGACGGACGGCTCGGTGTCCCCGCAGGACGCGGTGGCGTACGCGGCGAAGATCATCAAGGAGCAGCTCACCGTCTTCGTGAACTTCGACGAGACGGAGGAGCCGGTCATCGCCGAGGCGCCGAAGGAAGAGGCGAAGCTGAACGAGAACCTGTTCCGCTCGGTGGACGAGCTGGAGCTGTCGGTGCGTTCCGCCAACTGCCTGCAGCAGGCGAACATCAAGACCATCGGCGACCTGGTGCAGCGCACCGAGGCCGAGATGCTCAAGACGAAGAACTTCGGCCGCAAGTCGCTGAAGGAGATCAAGGAGATCCTCGCGGAGATGGGCCTGTCGCTCGGCATGAAGCTCGAGAACTGGCCCCCGAAGCAGGCTCCGGCCCCGGCGGCGCCGAAGGCGTAGAGTCTTCGTGGTACTTTCCTTGCGCGCCCGCGACATGGCGGTACGCGGCGCGGAGGGAAGGGGTCCAGGGCGGTTGACCGGACCCGACCAGCAGTGGTGAGCCCCGTGTCGGGCTCACCCTTCCCACCCGGTACCTGATACGGCCGGAGTGGTGGCCCCTGACGGGGACCCGGAGCACGACGATGCGTCACAAGGTCGGACAACGAAAGCTGCACCGCACCACGAGCCACCGGCTCGCGATGCTCAACAACATGGTCACCTCGCTGCTCGAGCACCAGGCCATCCGCACCACCGTTCCCAAGGCCAAGGAGGCCCGGAAGATGGCGGAGCGCATCATCACGCTGGGCAAGCGCGGTGGGCTCTCCAACGTGCGTCTGGCGGCTCGGATCGTGAAGGACCGCGACGTGCTGCAGAAGGTCTTCAGCGAGTACAAGGACCGCTACGCCAACCGTCCCGGTGGCTACACCCGCATCATCCGCCTCGGCTTCCGCCGGGGTGATGCCGCGGAGATGGCCCTCCTGGAGCTGGTGGACCGGCCCGAGAAGAAGGCCGCAGCCGCCGAGGCTCCTGCCGCCGAAGAGACCAAGGCCGAGTAAGGCCGTCCTCCGCACGCCCCTTCGCGAGGAGGGGCGGGTGGAAACGCAGAGGGCGCTCTTCCCAAGTGGAAGGGCGCCCTTCGTGTTTGCGGGGCTCCGAAGGGCTCGCTACTTCGGGCCGAGGAGGCGCTTCCACTCGGTGCGCAGATCCTCGGTGAGGTTCGCGCTGTCGTCGCTGCTGCGCATCTCCAGCGTGTCGAAGCGCAGGTCCGCGGGCGCGGCGCCGCCGGTCCCCATGAGCTGCTTGGGGGTAATGGTGATGAACTCCCCGGCGCCCACCGACGGCACGGCCGCGCGGTACTGGCCGTTGACGATGAGCGTGACGTCCTTCCACGCCTCCTTGCTCTCGTTCCAGATGGTGATGGAGGGCCGGTCCAGTTTGTCGCTGAGCACCAGCCGCGCGTCCATGTCACCCGTCTGCATGGAGCTGCCAGGGCAGGCGATGACGAAGCTCGCCGCCGTCAGCGCCAGCCACCCGGCGATGATGGAGGCCTTGTACTTGAAGAAGCGATCCCGCTGCCGGAAGTCCCCCGCGAACTCCTTCAGGATGGAGAGCGCGTTGAGGGCCTGGTTGGAGGCCTCGCCCGCGAGCCGCTTGCCCAGGGCATCGTCCTGCTTGCCCTTCTGGAGCGGCGCCGTGCGCGCGGCCGACATCACCCGCAGGGTGCCTGGGTCCGTCGGCGTGCGAGGCGTGCCCGGACTGCTCGGAGTCCGGGGCTGAGTGCCGGGATTGGTTACCGTGCGCGGAGACTTGCGGCCATCACTCATCGGGCGCGAAGTGTAGAGGGCACGAGCCGGTGGTGGCTACTGGCCCTTGAGGGATTGCAGCGCGCGCGAGGCCACCGCGTTCTCCGGCTGCGCCTCCAGCACCTTGGACAGCCAGCGCTCGGCTTCCTCGGCCGCCGACTTCCTCACCTGCGGGCGCGAGGACTTCATCGACTGCTCGGTGAAGAGCAGCCCCAGCCGCAGCGAGAACTCCACGTTCTCCGGGTCTTTTTCGACCACGTAGCGCAGCTCGCGCTCCGCGGCGGGATAGTCCGCTTCGAGCTGGTACACGAGCGCCAGCTTTCCCCGTGCGGGGATGGAGTCGGGCGACAGGGATACCGCCACGGTGAAGGCCTCGCGGGCCGCGACCAAATCCCTCCGCTCGAGGTGAAGATCTCCCAGCCGGAACCAGGCCGCGTCCAGCAGCGGATGCAGCGCCACGGCCTTCTCGAACGATGCGCGCGCGGCGTCTGGACGCTGGCGGGAGGCGTACAGCTCGCCCAGGTAGAGGTGATTCTTCCCGTCGCGCGGAGCGCTTTCGATGGCCTGCTTGAACTCGTCCACCGCGCGGCCCGCGTCGTCCAGGCGTTGATAGGCGAGCCCCAGCAGCGAGTGCAGCACCGCCAGGTCCGGGTAGTCGTGCAGCACCTCCTCGAAGGCCAGGATGGCGTGCTGGGGCGCATCCAGGTCATTCAGGTAGCGCAGGCCTTCTTCCAGCTTGGCCTCGGCCGCCTTGGGGATGCCGCCGAAGGGGTCGCTGACCTGCTCCATCAACGCGCGCGCGGTGGCCACGTCGGCGGGGGTGGGGCGGCCTCGGACGACGACTCCCAGCGCCTCGACAGCGCCCGCGGAATCACCGGTGCGGTGCAGCGCCTTGGCCAAGGGCAGGCGCCAGGCGGTGCGCTCGGGGGCGAGGGCCGCCGCGCGACGCAGGGGCTCCACGGCGGCGGCGTACTGCTCGGACTCCAGGCGGGCGACGCCCAGGCGGTGGTGATACTCGGCGGTGTCCGGGGAGAGGGTGATGGCGCGCTCGAAGGCCGTCACCGCCGGCGCGCCGGCGTCCTTGGCTCGCGAGAACAGGGCGAGCCCGAGCATGTACTGGTCCACCGCGCGCTCGCTGGTGGCGATGCGCCCCTGGAGCTCTTCAATCCACGCGTCCGTGCGGCCCGCCTTCACCTGGGCCTCCGTCAGCGTCCGGGCCACGTCCAGGTCCTCGGGCGTCTTGGCGTGCAGCTCCTTCAGGATGCCGAGCGCCTTCTGCGGCTGGTTCTCCTCCAGGTACGCCCGCGCCCGGGAGCGCTCGTCGGTGGGGCGGGGCGCGCCCGTGGTGGCCGAGGTGGTGTGGCCGCAGCCGGCGGCGAGCAGACCCAGGCCGAGGACTGCGGCGCGGACCCAAGGGCGAAAGCGAAAGGCGGGAGTCGTCGTCACGGGAGAACGTCTCAATTCGTGGAGGTGGCGCGGGCGGCGCTGATGCCTTCGAGGCCCGCGGCGGCGACGGAGTCCTCGGGGTCGCCACCCTTGCCGCCCAGCGCGAGGCTGTCGGCGATGATGACCTCCCGCACGGCGCGGGCGAGGCCCTCCCGGTCATTCTCCGCGAAGCCCGTGGTGTCGATGGGCTTGCCGATCTTCACGCGGATGGGGCCGGGGGTGATGTTCCAGCTGTCCTTGGGCATCAGGTTGCCGGAGCCCTCGATGGTGACGGGGCAGATGGGGACGCGGGCCTTGAGCGCGAGCGCGAAGGGGCCCTTCTTGAAGGGCAGGATGCGGCCGTCCGGTGAGCGGGTGCCTTCGGGGTACAGGAAGATGCTCGTCCCGGCGCGAATCTTCGCCGCGGCCACGTCCAGCGAGGCGATGGCCTTGGAGCGGTTGCTCCGGTTGACGAAGACATGGCCGGCGAGCGCGAGATACCAGCCGATGAACGGCACCCACTTGAGCTGGCTCTTGGCCACGTAACGGAAGGACACCGGCACGGCCATGAAGTGCGCGGGGATGTCGATGGTGGACTGGTGGTTGGCCACGTAGATGGTGGCCCGGTTGGGGTCCACGTTCTCCTGGCCCAGGACCTCCAGCTTCGCGCCACCGGCCCAGAGCAACACCGGAGACCAGATCCTGCGAGCCACCCAGACGGAGTTGGCCGGCCTCAACGTCAGCACCATCGCCAGGATGGCCAGCACGAAGCTGATGGGGGACCACACGCCCGCCGTCACGACACAGAAGAGCTTACGCATCCCTCAGCCCCCTCCTCGGGGCCGGTTCGTCGGGCGGGGGAAAGGCTCGGCCCGAGGGCAGCCCCACGGCGAGATGTCCTGTCCCGGACGGCCGGACAGGCGGCCGCACCCCGGAAGGTGGCGACGCCCTGCGGCGCGGCGAGAGGGACTGCACGGGGGCATGCACTTCTTCTACCACGAGCCTTCCTTACCTTGTTGCTGGTGCGCGCAGCTTGGCGGGGTTACAAGCAGGGGTGGCGTGGCCAGGAAAAAGTTTATCGCCATCGCGGGCAACATCGGCGCCGGGAAGACGGAGCTCACGTCCTTCCTTTGCCGGAAGTACGGGTTGACCCCGTCCTTCGAGCCCAATGACCAAAACCCCTATCTCGCGGACTTCTACAAGGACATGAAGACGTGGGCCTTCCGCTCACAGCTCTTCTTCCTGACGCACAAGTTCCGCCTCCACCGGGAGATGGAGCGCACGGCTGGTACCGTGCTTCAAGACCGCACCCTCTACGAGGACGCGGAGATCTTCGCCAAGAACCTCCACCGCCAGCGGCTCATCGACAAGCGGGACTGGAAGACGTACTGCGAGCTCTACGAGACCATCTCCGAGTCGCTGCGTCCGCCCGACCTGATGATCTACCTGCGCTGCCCCGTGCAGACGCTGAAGGAGCGCATCGCCCTGCGCGGCCGCTCCATGGAGAAGGACATCCCCACCCGCTACCTCCAGCGCCTCAATGCCCTGTATGAGGAATGGTTCGGTGCCTACCGGTTGTCTCCAGTCCTGGTGCTGGCCACCGACAAGCTCGACTACCTGACCGACCTGGTGGACCGCGTGGACCTCTTTCAGCAAATCGAGAAGCACCTGTGATGGAGGTCTACCTCCTGGCGACCGAGCAGGAAGGGCCCGCGCCGCTGGATGCCCTGCGTGCCTCGTTCGCGACGGACGAGGTGGAGTTCACTCCGGACGAGGACGGCCAGGGCTTCGTGCTCCGGGCGGACAGCTCGGAGGTGCATGTCCGGTTGACGGTGGGGCCCGAGGGCCTGCCCAAGTTCAACAAGGCCGCGTACAGCGGCAGCCCGGAGGCCTTCGCGCGCCTGGGCAAGGCGAAGGCCTACTACCACCTGTCGCTGGAGCCGGGCGGCGCGCAGCCCACGTTGCCCGTGTTCGAGGCGCTGTGGGCCGTGCGCACCCTGCTGGAGCACGTGCCCGGGGTGCTGGTGGACCTGGCGGCCTTCAAGCTCCACGAGCCCGAGGACGTGGTGGAAATCACCGAGCTGGACTTCGACATCCGGGACCACGTCCACCTGCACGCGGTGGAGGTGACGGAGGGCGACACGCCGCTGTGGGTGCACTCGCACGGCATGGAGAAGTTCGGCGCGCGAGACCTGGAGATCTTCCACCTGGCGGAGCAGGACCTGCTGCCGGCGGAGAGCTTCCTGCACGAGCTGTGCACCGACCTGGCCTTCGGTCAGGGGCCCGCGCTGCGCTCGCAGGTGGGCACCAGCGAGGGGCAGCCGTTCATGGTGCTGCCTTCCGAGGAGGCTCGCGCCAACCTGCTCGGCGTGCCGCTGGAGACCTTCGAGGGACACGAGGGGTTGTTCCTCACGGTGGTGTCGCCCCTGGGGCGCCACAACACGTCGCAGCTCCTGGCGCCGTACCGGGAGCGCTTCACCCAGGAGCCCGAGGAGCAGACGGAGTCGATGCGCCGCGAGGCCCAGTCGCTCCTGCCTTCGTTCCTGGCGCGCTTCCAGCGCCGGGGGCTGATGGAGCCGCTGACCTTCCTGGTGCGGGCTCCCTTCGACACCCACCCGGATGGGAACACGGTGGTGGAGAACCTCTGGCTGGAGCTGATGGCCCGGGACGACGGCACCCTCGTGGGCAAGCTGGTGGATGGCGCGGTGCACACCACCGAGTGGCGCAAGGGCGCCCACGTCGAGGTCGAGGAGACCCAGGTCAACGCGCTCGCGCTCAGCCGTGAAGGGAGAGCCCTGGATGAAGGGGAAATCCGGGCCCTCCTCAACGCAGAACGGCCCATGTAGGGCGACGGGCGGCGCTTGCCCGTGTCCTCCGGGACGCTAGGCTCCGCGGCCCATGCCCGCACTCCTGCTGCTCACTGGCCCGTCCGCGGGGCGCCGATACGAGGTGCTCTCGGACATGGCCATCGGCCGCAGCCCCTCGTGTGAAATCCCCCTGCGGGATGACCAGGTCTCTCGCAAGCACGCGCAGCTGACGGTCCACGAGGGAGAGGTCCGGTTGACGGATCTGGGCTCGCGCAACGGGACGCTGCTCAACGGCATGCGCATCAGCGGCGAGGTGGTGCTGCAGCCCGGAGACCGCGTCCGCGTGGGCCTGACGATGGCCGTCTTCGAGCCTCCGCCGGTGACGCTGGTGGAGGGTGGCCCCACGTCGCCGGGCCATGTGCCGATTGAAGAGGTGCTGCCGCACGTGGGCGCGGCGGCGGCGATGTACTCGGCGGGCACGGCGCTGCTGGGGGCCACCAGCGAGGCCATGGTGCTGCGGCGCCTGGCGGACGAGGTCGCTCGGGCCCTGAGCGCGGACCGCGCCGCAGCGCTCCTGGGGAGCAACACCGGGCTGCTCACCGCGGCGGTGTCGGGCGCGGAGTCCATGTCCGTGCCCCGCTCGCTGGCGCAGGTGGCGATGGAGCGCAAGGAACTGGTCCAGGCGGAGACGGAGATGTGCGCGCCGCTCGTGGCTTCCGGGGGCATGCCCTTCGGCGTGCTCTACGCGACGCGCGCGGATTCGGCGTTCACCGGCGGCGAGGGACAGCTCCTCGCGGCGCTCGGGCGGCTGGGGGGCGAGGCGTATACGGCGGTGCGCTCGCGGATGGAGGCGGAGTCTCCCGCGCCCGCGCTCCTCGGGACGTCCAGGCCGCTGCGCGCGTTGGTGGACGGGGCTCGCAGGGCGGCGAACAGCGCCGCGCCCGTGGTGCTGTATGGCGAGCCGGGGACGGGCAAGACGCTGCTGGCCCGCATCGTCCATACGCGCTCTCCCCGGGCGCTGGAGCCGCTGGTGGTGGTGGACTGCCGGCAGCCCGCGGAGGCAGTCGACGAGGTCCTCTTTGGCCGCGCGAGCGCGCCCGGGCAGCCGCCTGGGGCCTCCGCGTTGCTGCGCGCGGACCGGGGCTCATTGCTGCTTCAGCACGTGGATGCGCTTCCTCGGAACCTGGCCGAGCGGTTGGCTCGATTGCTGGCCCGGCGCGTGGCTCCGGCCCGGCAGGGCGGTGAGGAGCCCGTGGACGTGCGGTTGCTCGTCACGGCCTCTGTTCCGGTGGCGCTGCTGGGGACTCGGGGCGAGGTGGATGCCGCGCTCGCTCGGACGCTGATGGGCTTCGAACTGGAGGTGCCTCCACTGCGAGAGCGCCGGGCGGACGTGCTCACGCTGTTCGATGGTTTCCTGTCGCGTGCGGCGCGTCGGGTGCGGAAGGAGCCTCCCGTGCTGGGCGCGGATGCCCGGCGCCTGCTGGCGGACTACCCGTGGCCGCATAACGTCCGGGAGCTGGAGCTGGTGGGGGAGCGGCTGGGGTTGCTCTACGCCGGAGGCCGGGTGGGGGCGCTGCAGCTTCCTCCGGAGGTCCAGCAAGGCGGCCCGGCCAGTGACACCCAGACGCTCCAGTCCCGCGTGGGACGGCTGGAGCGCGACGCCATCGCGGAGGCGCTGCGAGAGGCTGGTGGGAAGAAGGTCCGGGCCGCCGCACTGCTGGGCATCAGCCGCCCCACGCTGGACAAGAAGATCGAGGAGTATGGCCTCGCGGTGGAGCGGGGGCGACGCGGGGAAGACGGGCGCTGATTCCTCGCGGCGTGGCTCGGCGTCACTTCCTGCGACTGAGCAGTACGCCCGCGAGGATGAGCGCCGCGCCGAAGGCCTGGAGCAGCGTGGGCTTCTCTCCACGAACACCCCAGGCGGTGAGCGCCGCCACGACAGGCACTCCCGTGTTGTAGAGCGACGCCCGCGCGCTGCCCACCTGCTGCACCGTCCGTCCCCAGATGAAGTAGCTGAGCACCAGCGGAATCAGCGCCGAGTACACCACGCCCGCCCACGCACCCACGCCGATGCTGCCCACGTCCATCGCGAGCACCGCGGGCACTCCCGCCAGCACCCCCCCCGGCGCTCCCGTCAGCATGGTGATGGCGGTGATGCGCAGCGCCGACACCTCGTTGCCCAGCGAGCGGATGCCCACGGTGTAGAGGGCCCAGCAGACACAGGCCACCAGGATGAGCCCGTCTCCCAACCTCGTGTCCGTGCCCAGCGACGGGCCTCGCGCCGCCACCACCAGCAGCATGCCCACCACCGCCAGCGACATGCCCATCACCAGCGGCCGGTTGAGCCGCTCGACTCCCAACGCCGCGCCCAGGGCCGCCACCAGCACCGGCGTCACCGCCACCAACATCCCGCTGTTGGCCGCCGTCGTGTTCGCCAGCCCCAGGATGAAGCTGAGCTGGTACGCCGTATTGCCCACCAGCCCGAGCACCGCGAGCTTGAGGAACACCGGCCTCGGCAGCGGCTTCCAGCCCTCCACCGCCAGCAGCAACCCCGCCATGGCCACCGAGGCCACCGCGAAACGCACCGACATGAAGGCCAGGGGCGGAATCGTCCCCAGGGCTTCCTTCACCACCGTGTAGTTGGTGCCCCAGACAACGACGACACCGAGGATGGCCAGGTCGGACGCAGAGAAGGCGCGCGGTGGCGCGGCAGGGACACTGGCGGCGTTCGTGGACACGGCGCGCGAGGGATAAGGCCCAGCGACTCTTCGTGCAAGCCGACGTTTCCCCGCCGCTCGGCTTGTCCCCATGCCGCGCCGTGGCTTAAACGCGCGGCATGGACCTACGCTTTTCGGACGAGGTGCGTCGCGCCCTCGACTCGCGCCAGCCCGTCGTCGCCCTGGAGACGAGTGTGGTGGCCCAGGGACTTCCCTACCCGGACAACCTCGCCGCCGCTCGCGCCTGCGAGGAGGCCATCCGCCGCGCAGGCGCCGTACCCGCCGCCACCGCAGTGGTGGACGGTGTCGTGTGCATCGGCCTGGAGGACTCGGAGCTGCGCCGGCTCGCGGAGGGCAAGGAGCCCTTGCTGAAGCTCGGCTCTCGCGACCTGGCCATCGCCGTCGCCACCCGTGCCTCCGGAGGCACCACTGTCAGCGCCACGTGCGAGCTGGCCGCCGCGGCCGGCATCCGTGTCTTCTCCACGGGGGGCATCGGTGGCGTGCACCGGGGCGCATCGGAGCACTGGGACATCTCCCAGGACATCACCGCGCTCGCCCGCTTCCCCGTGGCCGTCGTCTGCGCGGGCGCGAAGTCCGTGCTCGATTTGCCCAAGACGATGGAGCTCCTGGAGACCGCGGGCGTGCCCGTCATTGGCGTGGGCACTCGTGAGCTGCCGTCCTTCCACAGCCGTGACTCCGGCATCACCCTGGAGCACAGCGTCAACGACGTGGCCACCGCCGCGCGCATCGCTCGCGCTCGCTTCGAGACGCTGGGGCAGGGCGGTGTGCTCTACACCGTGCCGCCGCCGGAGGAGACCGCGCTGCCTCGCCATGAGGTGGAGCTTCAGATCGCCTCGGCCCTCGCCGAAGCGGAGCGACAGGGCATCAAGGGCAAGGACGTCACGCCCTTCCTGCTGCGGGAGCTGGGGCAGCGCACGGGCGGCAAGACGCTCAAGGCGAACCTCGCGCTCCTCGTGAACAATGCCCGCTTCGCCGGACAACTCGCCGTGGCCTACGCGCGCGGCGACTGACAAGCCTTCCCTGGGGCGCGGGCCTTGTCTCCCGCGCCCTCGGGACATTTCGACACCGCGTTACTGTTGGAACCAGCGCATCATCGATTCGAGCTGCTGGCGGTCCAGCTCGTCGAAGGCGTTCTTGCTCGCGGAGTCGATGTCCAGCACCGCGAGCAGCTCGCGGTTCTTCCCGTACACCGGCACCACGATTTCGGACGCGGAGCGCGCGTCACAGGCGATGTGGCCGGGGAAGGCATGCACGTCCGCCACCACCTGCGTCTCACCCTTCGAGGCGGCGGTTCCGCAGACGCCCTGGCCGAACTTGATCTCCAGGCACCCCAGCGTGCCCTGGTAGGGGCCCACTCGGAGCAGCTTCCCCGGCGTCACCACCCGGTAGAAGCCCGTCCACAGGTGGCCGAAGGCGTGGTGGATGAGGCAGCTCATCGTCGCCATGCCGGCGATGGGGTCGTCGATGCCGGCGAGCGCCGCCTGCACGTGCTGCTGGAGTTCCTCGTAGGCCTGCGCCTTGGGGGCCGCGCGCAGGTCCAGGGTGATTTCCGCCATGATGGGGTCCTCGAGTCAGGTCTCCGCACCCGCCCGTCAGGGCCCGGCGCGGTCATCGTCGTCCCACGCTTCATATCCTGAATCCCACGCCGCACAGGAGGCACCGTGGAAACGCTCCTTCTCGATTCGAATACCTGGCTGCTCGTCCTCACCGGTGCGGGTGTCTCCGCCGAGAGCGGAGTCCCGACCTTCCGAGGAATGAACGGGCTCTGGGAGGACCAGCCCGTGGAGCAGGTGGCCTCGCCCGAGGGCTTCGTGAAGGATCCGCTGCGGGTGTGGCGCTTCTACTCCCAGCGGCGGGCAGGTGCCGCCGGCGTCTCGCCCAACCCCGGCCATGACGCGCTGGTGGCCTGGGAGCGACACCTGGGCGACCGCTTCCTCCTGGCCACGCAGAACGTGGACGGCCTGCACTCACGTGCGGGCAGCCAGCGCGTGGTGGAGATGCACGGCAACCTCTTCAAGACGCGTTGTAGCAATGACGAGTGCAAGCGCGCGCCCTTCGAGGACACCACCGTGTACGCGGCGGGCACCGTGCCCGGGTGCAAGGACTGCGGCAGCCTGCTTCGCCCGCACATCGTCTGGTTCGGCGAGTACCTGGACCCCGCGGACCTGGAGCGCATCCAGGACTTCTCGCTGCGCGCGGCCAGCTCCGGCGGGCGCTTCGTCTTCCTGGCGGCGGGGACCTCCGGCGCCGTGTACCCGGCGGCCGGCATGGTCGACCAGGTGCGCGGCGCGGGCGGGGAGACGTGGCTCGTCAACCTGGACCCGGCGGAGAACTCGCGGCGCTTCCAGCACTCCGTGCAGGGCAAGAGCGGTGAGGTGCTCCCGAAGCTGGGGCGGCTCGTCTGAGTGCGGGGAGCGACGAGGTGCTCCCGAGGCTGGGGCGACTCGTCTGAGGGCGGGGAAGGGCGGCTCCCTGGTGAACGGGAGCCGCCAGTCGCCTACTCGAAGACGCTGATATCCTGGCCGGAGTTGGTGGGCCGGGGCGGCTTCGGCTTCGGCGGACCCGCGACGCGGATGGGCTCCAGCGTCACGTCCACTGTCTGGCTGTCCCCGGCGACGCGGCTGAAGTTGAGCGAGCGCTCCTCGGACTTGTGGTTCGCGAGCCGGAAGCTGAGCTGGTGGGACTTGTCTCGCGGGAGCATCAGCTCGATTGGCGTGGTGCCGATCTGCTCGTCGCCCTCGTAGATGGCGGCCCCGGACGGCGTCGAGTTGAACTTCACCCGAAGCTCCTGCGGCGCGGCCTCCGTCGGATTCGAGGGCGCCGTGGTCCCCGAGGGATTCGCCGGCCTGTCCCGAGGGACCTCGACGACCTGGGTCGAAGGCTGCTTGGAACCGCCCTGGCCCCCTCCCAGCACCACCGCCGCGCCGATGCCGAGCAGCACCAGCGGCACCGCGACGAACGCGACCTTCTTGCCCGTGGACATGCCCTCCGGCTCGGGAGGGGGAGGCGGCGGGGTGGGCGCGGCCCGGCCAGGGGGCGGACGGACGCGGCTGGGCGACGAGCCACTGCCGCCCGGCGCTCCCGCCTGGCTGCGTGCGATGACGACGTTGGACGGCGTGGAGCCCCGGCCCGGGGCCGAGCCGGCACGCGGGGAGCGAACACCACTGCCGCTGCCTGCTCCCGGACGCCCCGCGCGACTGCCCGCGCGGCTGCCACTTCCACGGTCGCTGACACCCGAGCTGGAGCCGCCGCTGGGCATCGCATCGAGCTGCTCGGGGCTGACGTCCGCCACCGAGTCCAACATCGCGTCCATGAACTCCTGGGCGCTCTGGTGGCGGTCCTCCTTCTCCGGGGACAGCGCCTTGCGGAAGAAGGCGTCCAGCGCGGTGGGGACCGGGGCGCCCTGGCGCTTGGTGTTGACGGCCGGAACCTGCTGCGTGAGCGACGCGGTGAGCGCCTTGCGCACGGTGTTCGCGCCAAAGGGCGAGCTGCCCGTGAGACAGAAGTAGAGCACGCCCGCCATGGAATACAGGTCGGAGCGCTGGTCCACCGCCTCGCCGCCGGCCTGCTCCGGAGGCATGTACTGCGGCGTGCCGAGCACCTGGCCGGTGGAGGTGAGCTGCTCCTCCTCCTCGGCCTCGAGCGCCTTGACGAGACCGAAGTCCAGCACCTTGACGAAGTCCCGGCCGCCCAGGTCCATCACCATGATGTTGTGCGGCTTGAGGTCGCGGTGGACGCAGCCCTCCTGGTGCGCGTGGGCGAGCCCTTGCGTGGCCTGCTCGATGAGACTGGTGGCGCGGCGCAGGGACATGGGCCCCTCGCGCTTCACCACTTCCTTGAGGCTTTCGCCCTGGAGCAGCTCCATCACGTAGTAGCAGGTGCCGTCGGGCGCGCGGCCGAAGTCGAAGATGGTGATGACGTTCGGGTGGCGCAGGCGGCTGGCGATCTCCGCCTCGCGGCGGAAGCGCTCGAAGAACTGGGGAGCGGCGGCGAGCGACGGGTTGAGCGTCTTCACCGCGACGGGGCGCTGCACCGAGGTCTGCGTGGCGCGGAACACCATGCCCATGCCGCCCTGGCCGAGCACGCTCTCAATCTTGTAGCGACCATCGAGCACCTGGCCGATGAGCTGGAGGCTCTGGCCTGAGCAGAGGTGGTCGACGCCGTCGGTGCTTCCGCAATGGGGACAGGGGGCAGCCATGTGGGGCCGGAGTATAGGCAGGCCCCGGCCGGGTCCGGAAAGGGGACGTTGGCTCCCAAGGTCTCCGGGCAGGCATCTGAGCCATTTCCCGAGGGCCCCAGGGCTGTTACATCCCCGGCCGCCATGAGCCTCGTCATCGCCCAGGACCTCAGCCTCTCCTATGGAAAGAAGGTCCTCTTCGACAGCGACAGCTTCACCCTCGGCCCCAAGGACCGTGTAGGCCTCGTCGGGGCCAACGGGACGGGGAAGAGCACCCTGATGAAGATCCTGGCCGGTGTCGCCCAGCCGGACTCGGGGACCTTGACGTACCGGCGGCGCGCCCGGTGGGGGTACCTGCCCCAGGAAATCGCCGGGCTGCCGGAGGGCACCGTGGTGGAGGCGGTGATGAGCACCGTCCCGGGGCGCGACACCCTGGAGTCCCGGCTGAAGGAGACCGAGGAGGCCCTGGCGGCAGCCACCGACGAGGAGGACCTGCTCGAGCTGGCCCAGTCCCTGGCGGACCTGCACGCGGAGCTGGACGACTTCGAGAACCGCTTCGGCCGGCACCACGCCGAGCGCATCCTCAAGGGCCTGGGCTTCAAGGACAACGATCTGGTCAAGCCCACCTCGGCCCTCTCGGGCGGCTGGCGGATGCGCGCGGCGCTGGCGGGCCTGTTGCTCCAGGACCCGGACCTGTTGCTCCTCGATGAGCCGACCAACCACCTGGATGTCCCCACGTTGGCGTGGTTCGACGGCTTCCTGCGCCGCTCCAACAAGGCGCTGGTGCTCATCTCGCACGACAGGGACTTCCTCAACCGGCAGATCAACCGCGTGGTGTCGCTGGAGCTGGAGGGCGTGCGCGAGTACGCCGGCAACTACGACGACTACAAGCGCCTGCGCGCCGAGGAGAAGGTGCTCCTCCAGGCCCGGGCGGAGAAGGTGGAGAACCGGCGCGCGGAGCTGCAGGGCTTCATCGACCGCTTCGGCGCGAAGGCCACCAAGGCCAAGCAGGCGCAGAGCCGCGCGAAGATGTTGGAGAAGCTGGAGAAGGTGCAGGTCCTGGAGGAGCGCTCCACGATGAAGTTCCGCTTCCCTGAAGTGGAGCGGAGCGGGCGCGACGTGGTGTCGCTGGAGCGCATCACCAAGCGCTATGGCGCGCAGACGGTGTACGACGGCCTGTCGGGCCGGGTGGAGCGCGGCCAGCGCATCGCCGTGGTGGGCGCCAACGGCGCGGGCAAGACGACGCTCCTGCGAATGGTGGCCGGGGAGCTGGTGCCGGACTCGGGCACTGTCACGATCGGCCACAACGTGGTGGTGGGCTATTACGCGCAGCACCACGCGGACAAACTGGACAAGCAGAACACCATCATCGAGGAGGTGCGCCCGCTCGCGGCGGACAAGCCGGAGAGCTACGTGCGCGGCGTGCTCGGCGCCTTCCTGTTCAGCGGCGATGACGTGGAGAAGCCCATCGGCGTGCTCAGCGGTGGTGAGCGTGCGCGCGTGGCGCTGGCGAAGCTGCTGCTGGTGCCCTCCAACTTCCTGCTGATGGACGAGCCCACCAACCACCTGGACCTGGACTCGGCGGAGATGTTGATTGAGGCGCTGAAGCTGTACGGCGGCACGCTGCTGTTCGTCAGCCACAGCCGCAGCTTCATCAACGGGCTGTGCACCCAGGTGTGGGAGGTGGCCGACGGGAAGCTGACGCCGCACCCGGGCAACCTGGACGACTACCTGTACCACCAGGAGCAGCAGCAGCGGCTGAAGGCGGAGGCCGCGGCCGGTGGCGCGGCTCGAAGTGACACCGCGTCCTCCGTGACGATGACGGAGAAGGACCGCAAGCGGCAGGAGGCCGAGGCGCGTCAGCGGCGCAGCGTGGTGGAGGGTCCGCTCAAGAAGGAGATCTCCAAGTTGGAGGAGCAGATCGCCAAGGTGGAGGCCGCGCAGAAGGAGCGCGAGACGCAGCTCGCCGACCCGGTCCTCTACAACGACTTCGCTCGGGCCAAGCCGCTGATGGACGCGCACCGCGACGGCAAGGACACGCTGGAAGACCTCTATGCCCGGTGGGAAGCCGCGCAGGAGAAGCTGGCGCAGGCGACCGCGACCCTGAACTGAGGCACGGCGACAGTCGGCCTCTCGGCTCGCTTCAGCTCACTGTCCGAACACGCGGGTGAACAGCCACATCAGCGCGGAGCCGGTGGCGTCGCCCGTGTATTGCGCCGTCATCGCCCCGGTGTAGCCAGAGGCATGCGGGGTATCCAGCTCGGAGGAGGGAGCCGCCTTCGTCAGCTCCTCCGAGAAGGGCACGGAGCCCTCCGGTGCGCAGCTTCCGCAGTACAGCGCCTCTTCATAGACGAAGCCGTAGCGGGGCTTCACCTCGCGCTTGCACTCCACGCATGACGTCGTTCGCCCCATCTTGAGCGTGGGTCTCACGTCCAGGGGCGCGTTGCGATGCGTCGTCGCCGCCTGCTGGAGCTGTTGCAGCTCACCCGGGTCCAACGCCACGCCCGCGCAGTCCGAGCACACCTCCACCGTGACCCCCAGCACCTGCACGACGGGCAGCGGGGCGTGCCCGCACCGGGGACAGCTCGGCGCCGGGGTTCCACAGCTCGGACACTCCGGGACGTACTGGAGCTTCGCCTGACAGCCCTTGCACATGCCCGCGTGTCCCTTCGCGCGGCGCACCAGCGCGTCGGAGATGGAGCCGCCCATGACGTTCGCCAGCGCCTCGCCCTCGAACCAGACGGAGCCGCAGTGGCCACACTCCTCGCGGGGCAGCCCTCCCATGAAGGTGGGCCGCATCGTGTTGTGGCAGAAGGGGCAGGCGCTCATGGGCAGACAGCCTAGCGCCAATCCCACTCAACTTGCTCGTCGCCGCCGCTCGCGCTTGGGCCGAGGCTCCGGAGCCGATGGGGCAGGGGGCTCGCGCAGTTCCTCCGGAACGGGGAACGACTGGGAGATGCGCGTCGCGGGCGGCGGCGTGCCCGTGCCCTCCGCGACGAGCCCCTCCGCGGGCTTCTCCGCCGGCAGCGCGGGCAGGCGGATGATGAACGTGGTGCCCTCGCTCGCCTTGCTCTGCACGGAGATGCTGCCGCCGTGGTTCTTCACGATGCGCTGACAGATGGCGAGGCCCAGCCCCGTGCCCTTCTGCTTCGTCGTGAAGAACGGCACGAAGATGTGCGGCTGCTGGTCCGTCGGAATGCCCGGCCCGGTGTCGGACACGCGCACCTCCAGCACCTCGCCCCCCGCGTTGCGGAACTCACCGAAGCGCTCCGGCTTCTCCGTGCGCACCGTGATTCGACCCTCGCGCGTGTCCAGCGCCTGCACCGCGTTCTGCACCAGGTTGATGAGCACCTGCTTGAGCTGCTCGGCGTCTCCATCCGCGCGCGGCAGCAGCAGGTCCAACTCCACCGCGAGCTGGACGTTGGCGGGCACGTCATTCTGGATGAGCCGCATGGTCCGCGTCACCACCTCGTTCAGGTCCGTGGGCCCGAAGCTCTGCTTCATCGGCCGCGCGTAGTCGAGGAACGCCGTCACCACGCCGTTGAGGCGGTTGACCTCCTCGACGATGACCTCCAGGAACTCGCCGTCCTCGCCCGGCAGCCGCATCGGGTCCAGGCACTGCGCCGCGCCCTTGATGGCCCCCAGCGGATTGCGAATCTCGTGCGCGAGGCCCGCCGCCATCTCACCCAGCGCGGCCAGTCGATCTCTCTCTCGAATCTTCTCGTACAGCTTCGAGTTCTCCAGCACCGTCGCCAGCTTCTCCGCCACCTCCAGGATGAGGGCGATTTCGTCGGACGCGTACGCCTCCGGCACCCGCTCGTCCCAGAGGTTCAGGAAGCCGATGACCCGATCATTGCCCACCAGCGGCACGGTGATGCCGGCCTTCATCTGCACCAGCGCCGCGCGCGTGTCGTTCAGTCGCTTCAGTTCGTCGCGGTAGCGCCGTCCCTCCACCGTCTGGAGTCGCATCGTCGCGCCGCGCCGCTCCACGTTCTCCAGCAGCACCGCCTTCTGCCCGCTGGCCACCGCGAACAACAGACCGCGCGCCGCCGCCGTGTCCAGGAACGACACCGGCAACGGCCCCCGCGAGTCCAGCAGCCGATACCCCGGCCGGTCCTCCGCGAGCAGATACACCGATGCATGCGTCACGCGGCCCGTCTCGTGGAGCGTCTCCAACACCAGCCGCGCCAGCTCCGAGATGTCGATGACGTTCGCCATCCTCGCGCGCAGCATCCCCAGCGCGTCGAGCAACGCGAAGCGCTCGCGGAAGAAGATGCGCACCACCATCTCCTCCACCTTCGTGCGCAGCGGGTCCAACAGGATGAGGATGACGAAGGCCGCCACCACCGTGTTGAAGACGAACAGCCCTGTGTCCTCGTCCACCCACGCCGTCAGCACGGTGAAGACCGCCGCGAGGATGACCGCGAGCACCGTCTGGGAGGCGATCTTCCCCAGGAGCTCGTGCAGGTCCATCAGCCGCAGCCGCAAGAGCGTCTGCGCGAGGAAGAACAGGTACAGCGTGGTGAAGACGGGCCCGAGCGTCGGCAGCGGGATGACGGTGCCCAGGAAGTCGAGCGCGGAGAAGAGGATGCCCGCGCCCGCGCCGATGGCCAGGTACATCAGCCTCAGTTGCTCGATGCGGGACTCGTTCGTCCTGACCCGGTGGAGCAGCAACGACACCGAAGCGAGCAAGGAGCCGAGCACCCAGACGCCCATGGCCACGCGAGCCCACGCCTTGTCGGCGAGGGGGGTGACGGCCACGGCCAGGCCCAGGAAGACCGACAGGAGGGCGAGCCGGCGGCCGACCTGGTGTGTTCCCTTGCTGACATCCAAGAACTCGAGGAAGAAGCCCACGGCCGCGCCCGGTACGAGCGAGGCGACGAGCACGGTGATGCCCAGGGTGATGCGCGCCGCCCAGGGGTAGGTCGCCGCGGGAAAGAGGCTGTGGAAGAAGAACGAGAGGTAGTACCCAGCCACCGTCAGGGCGAAGACGGAGTACAGGGTGAGGACCTTCGGCCGGGCCGGGCGCAACAACATGGACACGCCCAGGGCCAGGCCGATGATGGATGCCAGCAGAGCGCTCTGAGTCCGGATGTCCATGGGCTTGCGGACAGTCTAACCTGTGTCCACCTCCGGAAATTTTCCATGCACTCCCGGTTGTCATGGGGCGAGCCCGCGCCCACCTCCCAGGGTCCCCAGCCCCGCGTATGAAGCCCTTCCTGCCCAAGCTCGCCGTCGTCGCCTCCGCGCTCCTGTTGTCCGCGCAGGCTCCCGCACCCCAGGTCTCCCC
>NZ_JABXEM010000072.1:0-40913 GCF_013372595.1 Myxococcus sp. AM011 | reverse complement strand
GGCTCAGGTAGTCGATGCGCAAGTCCAGCGTGACGAGCGGCTGGATGCGGCCCAGCTTGAGGATGACGGCGGAGCCGCAGGCCGCGTCGATGAGCGTCGTCACGGCGCCGCCGGCGATGACGCCCGTCTCCGGGTTGCCGACGAGGAAGTCCGCGTAGGGCAGCTCGACGGTGGCTTCGGCGGGGCCGATGTCCAGGAGCTTCAGGCCCAGGGCGTGATTGTGGGGGACGATGTCCGAGTAGAACAGGGCGCAGCGTTCCAGCCGCCCGGCCTTGTCTTCGGGAAGGGTGAAGTCCGACATGGGAAGCGGATAACAGAATCACGTCCGGATGGCGCGTGACGTTTCGCGTCGAGCCTTTGTCGGCCGCTCAGGAAGAGGCCTGCCCGCTCCCCTGTTCACGCGCGCCGAGCCTGTCGTCCCCGGGCCGGGTAGTGTCGCCCCGCCCCGCACGGCCGTATCTCGCGCAGTCCCCCATCACGAGGACCTCCGGTGAAACGACTGACTTCAGCCCTCTGCGTCGCCCTGCTGGTACCGGGCACGCTCTTCGCCGCGCAGCCCGCGGCGACTCCTCCCTCCGCTCGGCAGGACCCGCTGCCTGCTCCCCAGAAGAAGGACGAGGCCGCGCGCGAAGCCGGCCGCGCCGTGGAGGTGGACCCCAACGCCCCGTCCGCCGAAGCGGGCGCCAAGGAGGACAAGGAGAAGGACGCCTGGAAGGTGGACGCTCCAGGGTTCCCCGCGAAGCAGGTGGACATCGACGTCACCGAGGGGACGTGGATGAACGTGGATGTGAGCCCGAGCGGGGACGAGCTCGTCTTCGACCTGTTGGGCGACATCTACGTGTTGCCGCTGGCGGGAGGCGAGGCGCGCGCGCTGACCTCTGGTGTCTCGTGGGACATGCAGCCGCGCTTCAGTCCGGACGGCAGGTCCATCGCCTTCACCAGTGACAGGGGTGGCGGCGACAACATCTGGGTGATGAAGCGGGATGGCTCGGACGCGAAGGCGGTGACGCAGGAGAAGTTCCGCCTGCTCAACAGCCCCGCGTGGAGTCCGGACGGACAGTTCCTGCTCGCACGCAAGCACTTCACCTCGCGGCGCTCGCTGGGCGCGGGTGAGGTGTGGATGTATCACCGCTCCGGCGGCGAGGGCGTGCAGCTCACCGAGCGCGCCAACGAGCAGAAGGATTTGGGCGAGCCGGTCTTCTCTCCCGACGGCCGTTACATCTACTTCAGCCAGGACGTCACGCCGGGCAAGACGTTCGAATACAACAAGGACCCCAACGGAGAGATTTACGCCATCCAGCGGTTGGATGTGGAGACGAAGGAGATCGACCCCTTCGTCACCGGGCCGGGTGGCTCCATCCGCCCTACGCCGTCGCGGGACGGCAAGCAGCTGGCGTTCATCCGCCGGGTGCGGACGAAGTCGGTGCTCTACGTCACGGACGTGGCCTCTGGCGCGGAGCGCCCGCTGTATGACGGGCTGGACAGGGACATGCAGGAGACGTGGGCCATCCACGGCGTGTACCCGACGCTGGCGTGGACCCGGGACGACAAGGCGATTGTCTTCTGGGCGGGCGGCAAGCTCCAGCGCATCGACGTGGCGACGAAGCAGGTGACGCCCATCCCCTTCCACGTGAAGGGCACGCGGACGATTGCCGAGGCGGTGCGCTCGCCGCAGGTGGTGGCGCCGGAGCGCTTCAACACGAAGATGCTGCGCTGGGTGCAGGTGTCGCCGAAGGGCGACCGCGTGGTGTACCAGTCGCTGGGCAAGCTCTACGTGAAGGAGCTGCCGGGTGGCGCGCCGAAGCGGCTGACGAAGCAGGAGGACCACCTGGAGTTCTACCCGTCGTTCTCGCGGGACGGGCGCTCCATCGTCTACACGACGTGGGATGACGAGAAGCTGGGCGCCATCCGCGCGGTGTCCGCGACGGGCGGCGAGGGCAAGGTGCTGACGTCGAAGCCGGGCTACTACGTGGAGCCCGCGCTGAGTCCGGATGGGAAGTCGCTGGTGTACCGCGCGACGGGGGATGGCTACCTGATGCCGGGGCAGTGGAGTCGGGAGACGGGCCTCTTCGTGCAGCCCGCGTCGGGAGGCACGCCGCGCAGGCTGGCGCGCGACGGTGAGCAGCCGCACTTCGGGGCGCGCTCGGACCGCGTGTACTTCCTGCATGTGGAGCACAAGGAGAAGGAGGACGTGCGCTCGCTGAAGAGCGTGGGTCTGGATGGGGGCGAGGAGCGCTCGCACCTGTCGAGCGCGGAGGCGACGGAGCTGCGCGTGTCACCGGACGAGCGGTGGGTGGCGTTCCGCGAGAACTTCAACGCCTTCATCACGCCGTTCCCGAAGGGCGCGAAGGCGGCGACGGTGGGCCCCGAGGCGAAGGCGCTGCCGGTGGCGAAGGTGAGCCGCGACGCGGGCGAATACCTGCACTGGGCTGGAGACAGCAAGAGCCTGCACTGGGCGCTGGGGCCCGAGCTCTTCACTCGGGCGCTGAATCAGTCCTTCGCCTTCGTGGAGGGTGCGCCGGAGAAGCTGCCGGCGGTGCCGGAGAAGGGCGTGGACCTGTCGTTCCAGGTGAAGGCGGACGTGCCGGAGGGCACGGTGGCGCTGGTGGGCGGGCGGGTCATCACGATGAAGGGTGACGAAGTCCTGGAGCAGGGCGTGGTGGTGGTGCGGGGCAATCGCATCGTCGCGGTGGGGCCGGTGGGCAAGGTGCAGGTGCCCGCGGGAGCGAAGGTCATCGACGTGAAGGGCAAGACGCTGATGCCGGGCCTGGTGGATGTGCACTGGCACGGGGCCATGGGCGTGGAAGGGCTGATGCCGGAGCAGAGCTGGGTGCAGGCGGCGTCGCTGGCGTTCGGAGTGACGACGCTGCATGACCCGTCGAACTCGTCGGAAGAGGTGTTCGCGGCGAGCGAGCTGGGCAAGTCAGGCGCGCTGTTGTCTCCGCGCATCTTCTCCACGGGGACGATTCTGTATGGCGCGGCGGGCGTGGGATATCGGACGCCGATTGAGACGCTGGACGATGCGCGCTCGCACCTGCGGCGGATGAAGGCGATGGGGGCCTTCAGCGTGAAGAGCTACAACCAGCCTCGCAGGGACCAGCGGCAGAAGGTGCTCCAGGCGGCGCGAGAGCTGAACATGCTGGTGGTGCCGGAGGGCGGCTCGCTGCTCCAGCACAACCTGTCGATGGTGGTGGACGGGCACACGGGCGTGGAGCACGCGATTCCGGTGGCGCGCATCTACGCGGACGTGAAGCAGCTCTGGGGCAAGAGCGGCACGGGCTACACGCCGACGCTGGGCGTGGCGTACGGCGGCAACTGGGGCGAGAACTACTGGTACCAGAAGACGAACGTCTGGCAGGACGAGCGGCTGTTGTCCTTCGTGCCTCGGCGGGTGGTGGACTCGCGCAGCCGTCGGCGGACGATGGTGCCGGACGACGAGCTGAACCACCTGGACGCGGCGAGGACGGCGCGCGAGCTGAACGACGCGGGCGTCAACGTGCAGCTCGGCGCGCATGGACAGCGCGAGGGCCTGGCGGCGCACTGGGAGCTGTCGATGTTCGGTCAGGGCGGGATGAAGCCGCTGCAGGCGCTGCGCGCGGGGACGCTGGGTGGCGCGCGCTACCTGGGCATGGATGGAGAGATTGGCTCGCTGGAGGAGGGGAAGCTGGCGGACCTCATCGTGTTGGACAAGAACCCGCTGGAGGACCTGATGAACAGCCGCGGGGTGCGCTTCACCATGGTGAACGGGCGGCTGTTCGACGCGGCCACGCTCAACGAGGTGGGGACGCGGCAGCGCCAGCGCGCGAAGTTCTTCTTCGAGAAGGACGGCAACGAGGGCTGGAGTCCCAAGGCCACCGCGCACACGCATACGCACGAGTGCGATTGAGCGTCAGGTGACGTGACGCGGGCTCCGGGGGCGTGCTTCCCGGAGCCCGTGGCCGCTCCCATTGGAAAAGGCCACCTCGAAGCCGTCCCGCATTTTCCGCTTATTCATTGATTGTCTGCTTTGTCTTGAATGTAGGTGTAGTCCCTCCTAAACTGCCTGGGCGCCGTGGGCAGCAGCGGGAGGCCGAGGAAGATGTCGGTGAAAGTTCAAGGGCTTGGGAAGGCCCTGGCCTGTGCGCTGCTGGTGGGCGGTTGCTCATCGCCCCAGGTCGCGGACCCCGACATCGTGCGTCCCGCGCCGGGTGCGCCGTTCCTGGACAAGCTTCCGGGGCCGATGCTGGGGCCATTCAGCTCGCCCTCGAGCGCCCTGCTCGCGGCGTGTCGGAAGATCCTCACCAAGCCGAACTCGAGCGCGGGTGGGCGGGACCACCAGGACTTCGACGTCCGGTGGCGTGTCTCCAGTGAGTACTGCGCCTGGATGTATTACACGCCGGACCAGCAGTACGTCGTGAGCAAGCTGACGGACCAGTCGCGAGTCGACCCGTTGCAGCGGAGCAAGAGCTGTCTGCTCCCCTCCTGGGTGGATGACCCGCGCTATCCGCCCGACGCCATCCGATACATCTACGCCCTGCACAACCATCCCTATGGCAGCAGCCTGACGGAGAACGACATCCGGTTCATTGTCTCGGAGGGGCTCGCGCATGGCTTCGAGAGCGAGACGAAGGATGGGCGCTTGAGGCTCTCCGTCGTCGCCTTCTTCTCTCGAAGCGCGTCGGAGCCGTCGTGTGACGGCTTCCACCAGTACATCCCGCTGACCGGGCAGTTGTTGAAGTGGACGCGCGGTGGGGCGAATTGGCAGTGCGAGCAGACGGGCTCGGTGCGCTGGTCGGATGCTGATACACGAAAGTTCACCGTCCAGAAGGGAAGCTCGCCGTGCGAGGGGAGCAAGACGCCATGAAACATCTGCTCCTTCCACTGCTGCTGCTCGTGTCGAGCTGTGTCCGGCACGCGGGCGCCCGCACCGCGACTCTTCCGGAGGACCCGTCCATCCAGTTCCCGGAGGCACTGGGGCAGGAGGCCCTCTCCCTGGCCGCGGAGGGACGACCGTATGTCCTGGATGGCGCGATGCTCGGCGCGCTCTCGATTGCCGCCAATGACTTCCTGCCGTTGGAGTCGCGCGAGCGCTCGTGCTGGAACCGGCAGGAGTCGTACCTGTATCGCGTGCTCCGACAGGGGGCCGTGTTCTTCGTGAGCATCTCCGCGAACCCCACTGCGTGTGGAGCCGAACCACGCATGTTGGATGGTGGCGGCGCGTACGCCATCGGGATGGATGGGCGCATCCTCCGGCGTCGCTTCGATGGAGAGCCGGAGGCGTTGGTGCCGGAAGGGGCCGCGCCGGATGCGGGCACGGAGCTCGACTCGGGGACGTCCCCGGACGCGGGCATCCCCGTCGGGGATACGACGTGGGGCAAGCCGCTCCAGCCGGTGCCCTCCTGGTGGACGGATGGCGGTACGGATGCGGGAGCGGCGCCCCGCTGAAAGCTCACGTGGTGGCGCGAGCGGAGAGCTTCCGCGACAGCAGCGCATCGAGCGAGAAGCGCCCGGGCCCCGCGGTGAGCAGCAGCACGGAGACGGCGATGTACAGCGTCGCCAGCTCAGAGGAGCCGGAGCCACCCGCGCTGCGTCCTCCCGCGCGGACGAGCCAGGTGGGCAGACCACCAAACGACTCTCCGGGACCGGAGGTGACGCCCATCACGCTGAGCCGGATGAACGGGTCACCCAGTGGGATGTGCGCGATGGCGATTCCCACGAGCATCGTCACGGCGACGCCGAGCGCGGCCAGTGGTGTCGCGACTCCCACCATCCACGCGAGCCCTCCGAAGAACTCGGCGGCGGCGCCGAGGAACTGGAGCACGCCGGGCACGGGAGAGCTTTCTCCCATCCAGGTGAAGGGCATCACCATCTTCCCCGCGCCATGCAGGGCCATCAGTCCACCGGTGAGGACCCGCAGCACGAGCAGTCCCGTGGACAGCGAGCGATTGGCGGGGCGAGGGTCGACGAGGAAGGGGGACAGTTGAAGCGTCATCGGGCTTTCTCCGGGGCGTCGTTCTCCAACAGCGACAGGGCGAAGCGCAGGGAGGAGCGGACGAGCGCGGAGTCTGGCTCCGTCTTGCCCACCACGCTCATGCCCTGCACGAGCACGACGAGGTGCGCGGCCAGCTCGTGCGCGTCGTGTCGTCGGCTGAGGAGTCCCTGCTCCTGGGCCTCCACGATTGCGGGCTCCAGGGCGGCGGCGAGCTTCGCGAAGGATTGTCCGACCACGGCACGCACCTCGGGGTCATGCGGCGCGACCTCCGCCGCGGTGTTGGCGAGCAGGCAGCCCCGCGTCCGTCCCGGCCCCGTGCAGCCCTTGCCGCGCACGCGCAGGTAGTGCTCCAGGCCAGCGCGGGGATTGGCGCCATGGGACAACAGCTCTCGAATCTGCACGGCGCTCTGGTCCGCGTAGCGGCGCAGCGAGGCGAGGAACAGCGCGCGCTTGTCACCGAAGGCGGCATACAGGCTGCCCTTCAGGACGCCCGTTCCCGTCTCCAAATCCCGGACCGACACGGCGTGGTAGCCGGTCGTCCAGAATTGCTCGATGGCGCGGTCCAGCACCGCGTCCTCATCGAAAGTCTTCGGTCGCCCCATGCGCACTCCTCGCGAGACCCAGGGGCCGCGCGTTCTTGGACGCTCGTTCAAATAACGATTGTTGGACGAGTGGTCAAGTTCGAGTGAAGGGAACGGCCTCGCGGGCAGGGGTGTCGAAGGAGCCCACGCTGGATGTGGGCATGGCCGACAGGAGGCGACACATGTGGGTGGGGCCGGGCCGGCGCTGGGGGCTGATATCCCTGGTGATGGGAGTGGCCCTGTCGATGGACTCCGACATGGAGCGCCCTGTCTTTGGAGACCCGCTGCTGGAGACGTTTCCGGGGCCGGGGATTGGTCCCTACAAGGACTACGTGGATGCGTTGGTCGAGTCCTGCCAGTACGTGCAGGCGAGGCCCGCTGAGCGCGAGGGTCCGTCGTGTCTCTGGCTGTACTACAGCATGGAGCAGCCGTACTTCATTGGCAGGCTGTCGAAGCCATTGAGGGTGGACCCGGAGCGGGACAGCACGAGCTGCCTGCTGCCGTGGAGGATGGATGACCCGCGCTATCCGCCAGGGTCATCCAGGAGCACGACGGTCCTGTACAGCGGTGTCCATGGAAGTGAGCTGTCGGACGACGAGCTCTACTTCATGGTGTTGGAAGGGGAGCGCCACAGCATCGAGAACGAGCCAGGTCGTGCGCGTGCTTGGGTCTCCATCGCGCTCACCATCGCGAATGCCAGGACGCCCCCGTGTGATGGGTTCCACGAATACATCCCCATCACCGGGCAGTTTTTCAGGCGGATGCGCTCGGACGAGGGCTGGCGGTGCGAGGTGACCGGGGAGGTGAGTTGGGTGGATTCAAAGCTCACCGTGAAGCGCATTCGGCGTCCCTGTCAGACGCCATGAATCATGGGGCGGAGTGCTTCGTACAGCTCAGTCATGCGCTGTAACTGCTCGATGCGTTCCGTCGGAGTGAGCTCAAGATTCTGTAGAAGAAGGGACACGTCCACGCCCGCCTCGATGGCGACGTCCCAGTGAGGGCCATCGCTGGGAAAAGACTGCCGGAGCAGGTCCCTCATATCCATGGCCCTACTCCAGGTCGGGAGCGCCTTGTCCGCAGCACTCCTCGACAAATTGCCGACCACGTGACAGGCGCACTTGGCGGCTTTTGCAGCAGGTGGCCTCTTCACTCCTCGCCGTCCAAGGCACGTCAGGACTTGTCGTCGCCCGCAAGGATGCGAGGCGCCGCCGCGCGGTGGAAGCCCTCGTAGGGCTTGGACGCGGAGGTCTCCTCCAGGGGGAAGATCTTGGTGTTGCACGACGCGCCACCGTCAATCTTGATGACCTCGCCGGTGATGAACGCCGCCACGTCCGTGAGCAGGAACACGATGGCGCCGCTCACCTCCGCCTCCGTGGCCAGCCGCTGCAACGGCACTTCCTTCTTCAACAGGGGGATGAGCGCCTTGACGCCCTCGTCCTGGTAGCTGTCCATGCCGCTCGACGCCACCCAGCCCGGCGCCACCGCGTTGACGCGCACGCCCGTCGCCGCCCACTCCACCGCCGCCGTCTGCGTCAGGTTGAGCATGCCCATGCGCGCCGCGCCCGAGTGCCCCATTCCCGGCATCCCGCCCCACGCGTCCGCGAGCATGTTGACGATGGACCCGCCGTGGTTGCTCATCGACTGGAGGTAGACTTCACGCGCCATCAGGAAGCCGCCCGTGAGGTTGGTGGCCACCACCGCCTCGAAGCCCTTCTTGGAGATGGCCGCGAGCGGTGACGGGAACTGTCCACCCGCGTTGTTCACCAGGCCGTGGATGCGCCCGCGCGCCGCGACGATGCGCGCCACCGTGGCCTTCACGCCTTCTTCATCGCGGATGTCCACCGTCTCCAGCGAGCACTCGCCGCCGTCCTCGCGCAGCTCCGCGGCGACCTTCTCCAGCTTGTCCAGCTTGCGGCCCACCAGGACGACGTGCGCGCCGAGCGCCGCCAGCTCGTGCGCGGTACAGCGCCCGATTCCGCTGCCGCCTCCCGTCACGACGATATTCTGTCCCTTGAAACAACCCGGTGCGAATACAGAGCGGTAACCCATGTCGTCTCCCGAAGTGGCCCCGTGCGTGGCGCGAGGGCCCGTGATGTCCGTGGTCGCCTCGCGGCGTCAGTCTCCCGCTTTCCGGCCGCGCCGGGAACGCAGCGCGTCCTCGAGCGTGAGCGACCAACGGTGGAGAATCTTCTTCCTGCGCGCGCTGTCGTCCCGCAGCAGGTTGGCGAGCCCCAGGCCCCGGATGAGGTCCAGCGTCGCCTGTATCAGCTCACGCGTCTCCGGCTCGCGGTCGTCCACGTCGAGCAGCGCCACCGTGAGCCGGTGCACCTCCCGCCCCACCTTCGCCTCCACTGGCAGGAGTTGCGCGCGCAGCTCCGCGTCCGCGCTCGCCGCCACCCAGAGCTGCGCCACCGCCGCGAAGAGGGGCTGCGTGTAGAAGCCCGCCAGCATGTGCAGGATGCTCTCCGTCCGCCGCGCTTCGGCTGGCTGCCGGGCCGCTCTCCGACTGAGCTCCTCCACCTGCTGGTGCCCCACGTACTCCACCGCCGCCGCGACCAGGTCGCCTCGCGTGGGGAAGTGGTGCTGGCACGCGCCGCGAGACACGCCCGCTCGCTCGGCGATGACCGTCATCGTGGAGCCTGCCCACCCCAGCTCGGACAGGGCGCCGATGGCGGCCTCCATCAAGCGCTGCCGGGTCACCCGGCTGCGCTCCTGTTCCTGTCTGCCCGGGGGCGGTGATTTGCTCACGAAGCCAGCTTGAAAGGCACCCTCGAAAAAAGCAAGCGCGCTTGCTTTTTTAAGGACGCCATCCCACACTGCCCGCATTCAGGCTGGACGTGGAGAGCGCATGAGCGAGTCCCCCCTCCGTATCGGCAATGCCTCGGGCTTCTATGGAGACCGCTTCTCGGCCGTCCGGGAGATGCTCGAAGGCGGCCAGTTGGACGTCCTCACGGGCGACTACCTGGCGGAGCTGACGATGTTGATTCTCGGCCGCGACAGGATGAAGGACCCGTCCACCGGCTACGCCAAGACGTTCCTCCGGCAGATGGAGCAGTGCCTGGGGCTCGCGCTGGACAAGAAGGTGAAGGTCGTCGTGAACGCGGGCGGGTTGAACCCGTCCGGCCTCGCCACGGCGCTGCGCGAGCTGAATGACAAGCTGGGCCTCAAGGCGCGCATCGCGCACGTGGAGGGGGATGACCTCTCCGGCAGCGCGGACGAGCTGGGCCTCGGCTCGCCCATCACCGCGAATGCGTACCTGGGCGGCTGGGGCATCGCCGAGAGCCTGCGCGCGGGCGCGGACGTCGTCGTCACCGGTCGCGTGACGGATGCCTCGCTGGTGGTGGGCCCCGCCGCCGCGCACTTCGGCTGGAAGCGCGACGACTGGGACAAGCTCGCGGGCGCCATGGTGGCCGGCCACGTCCTGGAGTGCGGCACGCAGGCGACGGGTGGCAACTACTCCTTCTTCAAGGAGCTGGATGTCCGCCGGCCCGGCTTCCCCCTGGCGGAGCTGCACGCGGATGGCTCGTCCGTCATCTCCAAGCACGCGGGCACGGGTGGCGCGGTGACGGTGGACACGGTGCTCGCGCAGCTCCTCTACGAAATCACCGGGGCCCGGTACGCGGGGCCCGACGCGACGGCGCGGTTCGACTCCATCTCCCTGGCGGATGACGGCAAGGACCGCGTGCGCATCTCCGGGGTGAAGGGCGAGCCGCCTCCGCCCACCGTGAAGGTGTGTCTCAACCACCTGGGTGGCTACAAGAACGAGGCGACGTTCATCCTCGTGGGGCTCGACATCGAGGAGAAGGCGGCGCTCATCCGAGGGCAGATGGAGGCGGCGCTCACGCGCAAGCCCAAGGAGTCCCACTGGACGCTGGTGCGCACGGACCGCGAGGACGCCGCCACGGAGGAGCAGGCCGCGGCCTTCCTGCGGGTCGTGGTGAAGGACGCGGACCAGAAGCTCGTGGGTCGCTCCTTCAGTGGTGCCGCCGTCGAGCTGGCGCTGGGGACCTACCCCGGCTTCACCATGACGGCGCCGCCGTCGGATGGCGCACCGTATGGCGTCTATACGCCGGCCTATGTCGACGCGAAGCGTGTGGAGCACGTCGCAGTGCTGCCGGATGGCGCGCGCACCCTCATCCCGCCCACGGAGCAATCCCTGAAGCTTGGGCCCGTGGAGACGCCCGCGTTGCCGGAGGCGCCGCCTTCGGGCCCCACGCGGCGAGCACCGCTGGGGCGCATCGTCGCGGCGCGCAGTGGTGACAAGGGCGGTACGGCGAACATCGGCGTGTGGGCGCGGACGGACGCGGCCTGGCGCTGGCTTGCGCACTTCCTCACGGCGGAGAAGCTGCGCGAGCTGCTGCCGGAGACGGCGGCCTATCCGATTGAACGGCACGACTTCCCCCGGCTCCGAGGGGTGAACTTCGTGGTCGACGGGATTCTGGGCGAGGGTGTGTCGTCATCGACGCGCTTCGACCCGCAGGGCAAGGCGCTGGGGGAGTGGCTCCGCTCGCGCCATGTGGACATCCCCGAGTCGCTGCTTCGTGAAGGAGAGGGTTGAGCCGATGCCAAGAATCACATCGCGGGTGAACACGGGCTCGGAGTCGTTCCAGGCACAGCGCGCGGACATGCTGGCGCGCCTCGCGGAGCTGCGGGGCGTGGAGGCGAAGGTCCGCGCCACCGAGAACAAGGCGACCGAGAAGTTCCACAAGCGCGGCCAGTTGCTGCCCCGCGAGCGGCTGATGATGCTGTTGGACAGGGGCTCGCCCTTCCTGGAGCTGTCCACGCTGTGCGGGTACGGCTACCACGACGACAGTGACGGCTCGCTGGCGGGCGGCAACAGCATCGCTGGCATCGGCTACGTGTCGGGCGTCCGGTGCTTCGTCTTCGTCAACAACTCCGCCATCAAGGGCGGCACAGCGTCGCCCTGGGGCGTGCAGAAGGCGCTGCGCGGACAGGCCATCGCGCTGCAGAACAAGCTGCCCATGGTGTCGCTGGTGGAGAGCGGCGGCGCCAATCTCATGTACCAGCAGGAGATTTTCATCCCGGGCGGGGAGACCTTCTACAACCAGGCGCGGATGTCCGCTGCGGGCATCCCGCAAATCACCGTGGTCCACGGCTCCAGCACCGCGGGTGGCGCGTACCTGCCCGGCCTGTCCGACTACGTGGTGATGGTGAAGAAAAAGGCGAAGGTGTTCCTCGCCGGCCCGCCGCTGCTCAAGGCCGCGACGGGCGAGGTCGCCACCGACGAGGACCTGGGCGGCGCGGAGATGCACGCCACCGTCGCGGGCACCGCGGACTACCTGGCCGAGGACGACGCCGACGCCATCCGCATGGCGCGCGAAATCGTGTCCAAGCTTGGCTGGAACGAGCGACTGGCGGCCGCTCCCCCCACGCTCTACGAGGAGCCGCGCTACTCGCCTGACGAGCTGTGCGGCGCCATTCCGGCGGACTACCGCAAGCCCTACGACTGTCGCGAAATCATCGCGCGCTTCGTGGACGGCTCCGACTTCACGGGCTTCAAGGACGCCTACGACACGCACACCGTCTGCGGGTGGGCGAACCTCTTCGGCGCGTCCATCGGCATCATCGGCAACAACGGCCCCATCAGTCCGAAGGGCGCGACGAAGGCGGCGCAGTTCATCCAGCTCTGCTGCCAGTCGGGAACGCCCATCGTCTACCTCCAGAACACCACGGGGTACCTGGTGGGGACGCAGCCGGAGCAGGGCGGCATCGTCAAGCACGGCTCGAAGATGATTCAGGCGGTGGCGAACGCCACGGTGCCGCAGGTGACGCTGCTGGTGGGTGGCTCGTTCGGCGCGGGCAACTATGGAATGTGCGGCAGGCCGTTCCATCCGCGCTTCATCTTCGCGTGGCCCAACGCGCGCACGGCCGTCATGGGCGGCGAGCAGGCGGCGAAGGTGATGTCGATTGTCTTCGGCGAGAAGCTCGCGCGCGGCGGCGAGGTGGTGGACGAGGAGGCCATCCGCGCCTTCACGCAGCCCATCGTCGACCAGTTCGACAAGGAGTCGCACCCCTTCAACGCCTCGGCGCGGCTGTTCGACGACGGCATCATCGACCCGCGCGACACGCGGCGGGTGCTCGGCTTCGTCCTGTCCATCTGCCGCGAGGCGGGTCGACGCGAGCTCAATCCGAACAGCTTCGGGGTCGCACGCCTGTGAGAGGAGCGAACGGGATGGAGCGTTTCAGCAAGGTCCTCATCGCGAACCGGGGTGAGATTGCCGTGCGGGTGATTCGCACGTGCAAGCGGTTGGGGTACCGGACGGTGGCGGTGTTCTCCGAGGCGGACCAGGGCGCGCCGCACGTGCTCGCGGCGGACGAGGCGGTGCCGATTGGAGCGTCGCCCGCGAGGGAGTCGTACCTGGTCATCGACAAGCTCATCGGCGCGGCGAAGGCGTCGGGAGCCCAGGCGATTCATCCGGGCTACGGCTTCCTCTCCGAGAACGCGGCCTTCTCGCGCGCGTGCAAGGAGGCGGGGCTCATCTTCATCGGCCCCGACGCCGAGGCCATCACCCTGATGGGCAACAAGCGTCAGGCGAAGCTGCGGATGATTGCGGCGGGTGTCCCGTGCATTCCCGGCTACGAGGCCTCGGACGCGGACGATGAAGCGCTGGCGGTGGAGGGCGAGCGCATCGGCTTCCCGCTGATGGTGAAGGCGGCGGCCGGTGGTGGTGGTCGCGGCATGCGACTGGTGCACGAGGCGTCGCAGCTCCGCGCCGCGCTGCGTGGAGCGCGCTCGGAGTCCACCAATGCCTTCGGCAGCGGCGAGCTCATCCTGGAGCGGGCGGTCATCAACGCGCGGCACGTGGAGATTCAGGTCTTCGCGGACGAGCACGGCAACGTGGTGCACCTGGGGGAGCGCGACTGCTCGGTGCAGCGGCGTCACCAGAAGATTGTCGAGGAGAGTCCATCTCCCGCGGTCAGCGCGGAGCTGCGCGAGCGGATGGGACAGGTGGCTGTCACCGCGGCCAAGGCGATTGCCTACAAGGGCGCGGGCACCATCGAGTTCCTCCTCGCGCCGAGCGGCGAGTTCTACTTCATGGAGATGAACACCCGTCTCCAGGTGGAGCACCCCGTCACCGAGGAGATTACGGGCCTGGACCTCGTGGAGTGGCAGCTCCGCGTGGCCTCGGGCGAGGTGCTGCCGCGCGCGCAGAAAGACATCACCTGGACGGGGCACGCCATCGAGGTGCGCCTGTGCGCGGAGGACCCGGCGAAGCAGTACGCACCTCAGGCGGGGCGGCTCTTGACGTGGCGGCTGCCCTCGCGTGAGGGCGTGCGAATCGACCATGGCGTGCGCGAGGGGCAGGACATCCCGCCCTTCTACGACTCCATGCAGGCGAAGGTGATTGCGTACGGCTCGGACCGGGAGCAGGCGCGGCGACGGCTGGTGGAGGCGCTGCACGAGCTCACCGTATTCGGCGTCACCACGAACAAGGCGCTGCTGCTCCATGTGCTGGAGGACGGCACGTTCCGCTCCGGCGTCTACGACACGGGCTTCATCGGCAAGCACGCGGACAGCGCGACGCTGACGCGGCTGTACGAGACGACTCCACGTGAGCGCGCGCTGGCGGCGACGGCGCTCTTCCACGATGAGGCGCAGGTCCTCGCGAGGAGGCGCGGGTTGGACGGCTCGCTGGTGAATTGGAACACGGCGTACACGCATCCGGTGGCGATGGCGCTGGAGGACCGGAACGGTCAGTCGAAGGTCACCGTGCGGCCGGTGTCTCCCACGCTGTACGAGGTGAGCGCTGACGGCGAGTCGCTCGAGGTCGGCGTGCTGGGCCTGGCGGACAGCGTGTTCGACTACTCCGTCGCCGGGGCGCGAGGCCGTGCGCGCTATCTCCGGAGCGGGGATTCGCTCTGGTTGGATTCGGGAGTCGGGGCACGCCGCCTCACGGATGTGACGTTCCGTCCGCCGAAGTCGACGGAAGGGGCGGGCACGGGCCGACTGCTCGCGCCGATGGACGGGCGCATCCTGCGCGTGGATGCGAAGCCGGGTGACAAGGTGAAGCCGGGTGACGTCCTCCTCGTGCTGGAGGCGATGAAGATGGAGTTCCAGCTCGCGGCGGACATTTCTGGTGTCGTCGAGGCGGTGAATGCCTCGGTGGGTGGCCAGGTGTCAGCGAAGCAGTTGCTCGTGGTGCTCACGCCGGAGTCGAAGCCGAAGGAGCCGCCGGCCTGAGTCGAGCGAGGGGGGGCGGGCAAACCGGGCTCCGGATGTCCGTTGCCCATCCCCTCGATTCAGTGGTGGTGGACCTGTCTGTCGTCGCCGGTCTGAGCGCGCTGTCGGCTCAGTCCGAGCACGGCGAGCCCGATGATGCACAGGGCGGCGCCGGAGGCACAGACACCCGCCCAGCCGAAGTGGGTCCACAGGGTGGTTCCCAGCCAGGAGCCACCCGCGCCGCCCGCGAAGTACGTCACCATGTAGAGGGTGTTGAGGCGGCTGCGCGCCTCCGGACGCAGGGCGTAGACGCGCGTCTGATTGGAGATGTGGTTGCCCTGGGCGCCCAGGTCGAGCAGCACCACGCCCAGGGCGATGCCCCACAGCCAGCGGCCCAGTGGCCACATCAACACGAAGGAGAGGAGCAGCACGCCGATGGCCAGCATGTTGATGCGCCGGCCTCCGTGCGAGTCCGCGTATCGGCCCACGAGGGGCGCAATCATTGCCCCCACGACGCCGACGACTCCGAAGAGGCCGGCGGTTTGGGGGCCGTAGTGCTGGGGGAGGCTCTGGAGGTACAGGGCGAGCGTGGACCAGAAGACGCTGAAGGCGCCGAAGGTGAGCGCGCCGAGCACGGAGTGCAGACGCAGGACGGGCTCGGTGCGCGCCAGGTGGATGAGTGAGCGCATCAGCTCCGGGTAGGGCATGGCGGCCACGGCCGGCTGCGAGGGCAGGGTGAAGCGCAGCACCAGCGCGAGCAGGAGCATCAACCCGGCGGCCATCCAGAACATGGAGCGCCAGCCCAGGTGCGTGCCCACGAAGCCGGCGGCGGTGCGCGACAGGAGGATGCCGATGAGCAGGCCGCTCATGACGGTTCCGACGACGCGTCCGCGCTGGGCGGCGGGGGCCAGGTGCGCGGCGAAGGGCACGAGGAGCTGGGGGACGATGGTGGTGGCGCCGACGATGAAGCTGGCGAGGACGAGCCACGGAAGGGTGGGCGCGAGCGCGACACCCACGAGGGCGAGGCTCACCAGCGCGGACATGGTGACGATGACGCGTCGCCGCTCCAGGCTGTCGCCGAGCGGGACGATGAGCAGCATGCCCGCCGCGTAGCCGACCTGGGTCAGCGTGGGCACGAGGCCGAGCGAGCTGCCCGAGGCGTTCAGCTCCCGGCCGATGTCTCCGAGCAGGGGCTGGTTGTAATAGAGGTTCGCGGCGGTGGCGCCGGAGGCGGCGGCCATGAGCCCCACCAGCCCGGTGCTGAGCGTGGAGTGAGACGGTTCCGAGGGGGCGGGTGTCGACATGGGAGGCGCGGCGCACTCTCTGCCTGGAGTGCGCCCGGGTCCAGTGGCTCGTGGGTCGCGTCACGCCTGCCTGCTGGTGGGCACGGGGTGAGTGGGAGTACCCGAGCGTGTGGTGGGGTCCGTGAGTTCGCCCAGGTCCAATGACACGCGAGGTGTGTCGCGCCTGCTTGTGGGTGAGCACGGGGTGAGCGGGGCCCACGAGCGTGGTGGTCGGGTGCGAGGGGAGTAACGCCGACCCTGAGAGTGCGCAGGACTACTCGTTAGAGGCGGGCCTGCGTGTGAGGTCGGGCACCCCGCGTGCGGCTCGGTGTAGGCTTCCTGGCATGGCTGGAGTCACCACCGCGCCGGAGCGCCTGCCCGTCATCGACATGTCCCCGCTGTTCGACGCGTCTCCTTCCGAGGCTCGGAAGCAGGTGGCGCGTGAAATCGAGCAGGCGTGTCGCGACACGGGCTTCTTCTATGTCTCCGGGCATGGGGTTTCGGACGCTGTGCTCGCGCGGATGGAGGAGGAGAGTCACCGCTTCTTCGCGTTGCCGCGTGAGGCGAAGGAGGCCATCGCCATGGCGCACGGTGGGCCCGCGTGGCGTGGCTGGTTCCCGCTGGGAGGCGAGCTGACGTCGGGGAAGCCGGACCGCAAGGAGGGGCTCTATCTGGGCACGGAGCTGGGGCCCGAGCATCCGCGAGTGAAGGCGGGCTGGCCGCTGCACGGGGCGAACCTGTGGCCGCCGGAGGTGCCGGGGCTGCGCTCGGTGGTGCTCGACTACATGGCCGGTGTCACTCGCGCGGCGCATGCGTTGATGGAGGGAGTGGCGGAGAGCCTGGGGTTGGAGCGGGACTACTTCCACCGGACGTACACGGCGGACCCCACGGTGTTGTTCCGCGTCTTCCACTACCCCGCGGAGCCGGAGCCCGCGGATGGCGAGGAGCGCTGGGGCGTGGGGGAGCACACGGACTATGGGCTGCTGACGCTGCTCGCGCAGGACTCGAATGGTGGGCTGCAGGTGAAGTCGCGACGCGGGTGGGTGGACGCGCCGCCGCTGCGGGGGACGCTGGTGTGCAACATCGGCGACATGCTCGACCGGCTGACGGGCGGTTGGTATCGCTCCACGCCGCATCGGGTGAAGAACGTGAGTGGGAGGGACAGGCTCTCGTTCCCGCTCTTCTTCGACCCGGATTTCGCGGCGGAGGTCTTACCGCTGCCGGATGTGGCTTCGGCGGATGTGGATGAGGACCGTGCTCGCCGGTGGGACGGGGCGAGCGTCCACGCGTTCGAGGGCACCTACGGGGACTATCTGCTGGGGAAGGTGTCGAAGGTGTTCCCGCAGCTCGTGCGGCGGGTGCTGTAGTTCACGCGGGTCTTCGCACGATGGGCTCCATGAGGCCGGCCTTCACCAGCAGCTCGTGGACGCGCCGAGCGAGGGCGACGTGCTCGGCGTTTTCGTAGGTGAAACGCTCGGGGGTGAGGATGATGAGGGTGCCCTGGTCCCCGACGTGCTCGATGCGCACGGGCGCGGGGAGCGGGGGCACGGTGCCTCGGTGCCTGGCGAAGTAGGTTATCCAGCCGGGTCTGTCGTGGGCCTGACCGTCGCGCTCATTTTCCGTGGCTTGGTATGCGTCTGACATGGCGATGGCCCAATCGGGTTCCCAGGCGAGCGCCATGCATCGCAGCACACTCGTGAGAACGGGCACGGTGATGATGCGGTCCGCGTTCTCGCTTCGACCGAGCGTGGGCAGCGACAGCACGCACACGTTGGAATTTCCCTCCGCGTAGCTGCCGGAAGTGATGTTGATGGTTGCGCTGTCGTCCTTGCCTCCGCCGTTGTGGAGCCAGAAGCTGAGGCCCAGCTCTATAAAGACGCGTCCTTTGCCTTCCCGGTTGACGCCCTTGCGAAAGTTCTCGGCAAGGGTGGCTTCATCGGGCGGCATCAAGGGGTATTTGAGCGCATCCTTGCGCGACCGAGTGAACTTGTACCAGTGGGTGAGGGATGGGTCGCACGAAGCCAGGAGGTTGAGAAAGGTCGCCGTACGGTGAGCGCACTGCTCCGGTGACTCGCGACGCGGCCCCCAATAAGCGCCTGCGTAGTAGGTCTCCAGGTACGGGTAGGGCTTGAAGTCTGGTGGGATGAGCACAGAGCTGTTTCCTTATCTCGCCGGAGTGTGGATCACCGTGATTTCCTTGAGGTCATTTCTAGCGAAAAGCTTCTGAATGGCCTCCGCCGACTTCTTCTCCGCGATATGCCACTCGATGCGAATGTTCTGCCCTCGCACGATGTCGCGTTGTCGCTTGGCTTGCTCAATCATCCGTTTGGCACCTGTGGGCCTGAACCAGTATTCGGGGTCGAGTTGGTCCGTGAACTTGTTGTCGTAGTTGGGGCCCTTGGCCTCCAGGAGTATCTCGTCCTTGTATCCGTCGAACTTCACGTCGCCCACCCAGTAGGCGTCGTCGGCGGTGTGTCCCGAGATTTGCTCCTGGTAGCGGCGAGCCGCTGGTTTCATGGACTCGTTCGCGGGCTTCCACTGTCCAGGCCCTCGGGAGGGGGCTGGGCTCTGCCCTGCTGATTTTGCTCGCTGGAGGATGATGGCCACGCCGGGTCCACCGCCCAGCACCGCCGCCGCGCGCCCCACTGGCACCGAGACTCGCTCCATGACGAGCGCGCCACTCGCAGAGAGTGACAGCACCGGAACCTCCGCCGTCGCGAACGCCGTGCCTCCCATCGTCTTCGCGACGCCACTCGCGGTTCCCCACGCCGTGATGAGCCCCGTCACCAGCTTGGAGACCACCTGAATCTGCTCTCCCCGAGGCAGGTACTGGAAGTGCTCCAGGTACTCGGGCGATGACGCCAGCAAGGCCGACAGCGTGGCGGGCATGTGCTGAAGCGCGGCGAGATGGTTGGCGGGAGAAGTCGAGAAGAACTGCCCCACGGCCAGAGCAAGCTCAACGAAGGACTCCTCCGCTCCGTCCAGGACCCGGCTCACCGTGTCTGCGTCATCATGGACATCGGTGAACGCACCGCCTCGCAGCTCCTCCAGTCGTGAACCCAATGGACGGAAGACGCCCCCCTTGCCCGTGTAGAAGCGCCCCAGCTCGAACAGCCCCGCTCGGAAGTTGGCGTCCTTCCACTCGACCTGACCCACGCGCTGCTGCGTCTGTCCGCTGCGCACCCAGGCGAGGCATCCATCGGGCCTCAACACCGCCACCTGCTCGAAGCGCTCCGTCCGGCGGACCAGCTCGGCGCGTGACGCCTCTCCCGAAGCCATCACCTCTCGCAGCATGAAGCCCACGGCGACTCGCGCCGGAAACTGTCCCAGCGTCACGGCCTTGTCGGGCAATCTCGCCAACAGCCGTGCCGCTTGAGTGGGCGTGAGGGACTGACCGGACAACGGGCGCTCATCCCGTTCATCCAGCCCCGCCACCGCGAGCAACCGCTCCCAGGCATCTACACCGACGACGGCTGAATCCACCGACCGCGCACTGGATGCGAGGAGGCGCGTGTCGCGTCGACGGTGGCTTCGAGAATCCGCGCTCGACAGTGCATCCGAGCGCAGCGCTCCGCCAGGAGGAGGCGGAAGTGATGCGCAGCCCGTGCTCAACAGCACCACGCTCAACAACACGACCTTCATGTCCATGGACTGGTTCCCCAGAAACTCCGAGGCGGAAGACCCGTGATGCAAGCTCACGGTGAACCTCGACGCACCCGCGTGGGCCACGGTGTCGAGGCGAAAGCCTTTCGCCTCACGTTCACCGCGCGCCGCGACGAGCGGGCCCTCGGGCCCGCCGCGCGTCCGTATCGCTCAGCTCCCGCTCGTCGCCGGTGTTTCCGTGCGCGGCAACAGGCGCCCACCCAGCATGGTGATGCGCCGTGCCGCCAGTCGCTCACGCGCCTCGGGCTGGATGTCCTGCGGCGTCCACTTCAGGTCGTGGTCGAACTCCACGTGCACGGACTCGACGCCCTCCTGGCCCGTGAGACGCTGCTCGATTTCCCGCATGAAGTACGCGGCCATCATGCACATGGGAGACGTGATGTGCAGGCGCACCGTCACCTTCCCATCCTCGTGCTTCACGCTCTGGATGAGCCCCATCTCCCCAATCCCCAACGGCACGCCCGTCGCCAGGCTGCACGGGTCCGGAATCGACTGGATGCGCTCTCGCAGCGCCGCTTCCGTCGTCACGGCCGCGCCTCCGGCTTGTAGCTGTAGGGCTTGATGTCGCCCTTGGCGCGCTTGCGCGAGAACTCGTCGTTCTCGATGCGCTTCTTCACCGCCTCCACGTCCACCCCGGCGTAGCGCGCGTAGTTGTCGCAGAGAATCATCCGCTTCACCTCCGGCGTTACCTGCATGCCCGCCATCTGCACCAGCTCCTCGGGCAGTTGGAAGTCGTGCCAGAACTTGTGCAGCGCCGGCTGCGGATGGCTGAACACCGTGCCGGAGCCCCACATGATTTTCGCCGGGCCCGCCCACTTGAGCAGCGCCGCCAGCGACTCCGCGAACCAGCGCTCCCGCTTCACCAGCAACGCCCCCGTCACCTCCAGGTTGACGTACACGTTGGGGAACAGCGACAGCTGCATGCCCGTCTCGTCCAGGAACGCCATGCCGCCATGGACGATTTCGAAGTTCAGGTCCGGGAACGCATCCGCCGCGCCGCCGATGTCGTCGACCTTGTACGGCTCCAGAGGCACCGCCCCCATCGGCAGGCCCTTGTGCACCGCGATGTTCTTGATGCCCAGCTTGCGCGCCCGCTCGAACAGCGGAAACGCGATGCTCGGGTCATCCATCCGCCAGCCGGTGTGCTTGAACGAGTCCCCCAGCCACGCCGCCGGATAGAGCTTCAACCCCGTGGGCTTGAGGTCCTCCGCCTGGCGCTCCAAATCCTCCAGCGCCGCCGTGCCCCGCAGCGGGTCCACGCCCGCGTAGACGAGGAAGCGGTCCGGGAAGCGCCGCTTGATATCCACCGTCTTCTCATACGAGCACAGCCCGTCCGTGTAGAGCGTCTGGAGCGGCAGCACGTGGTGCACCGCCAGGTCGATGTCGCTCTCCACGAAGAGGATGTGGGCCAGCTCGTCCACGGACCAGTCCTTCATGAACTGGTCTGCCTGCGGGACGCGGTGCGAGTCGTTGGACAACCCGCTGTGCAGTCCGAAGATGAGCTGTGCCAGGGACTCGGCGTACTTCCCCGCGCGCCAGTTGGACGGGTGCAGGTTGTACGCATGCGTTACCGCATCGATGACGAAGCCGCCGCCAATCACCAGGAACTCCCTTCGGATGCGCGCCGGGAAATCCGGCACGGTGAAGTCTCACTCATTCGTGGCAAGCGCGGCGACGTCAGGAGAGTCGACCGCCAGCACTTCTCCGACGATTTGTTGAATCATCTGCGCATCGAAGGGCTTCTCGATGCGTGGATTCGGAATGCGCTCCAGGAACTGGCGCGCCCGGGTGGTGTACGAGCCACCGGTGATGAAGATGAAGCGCAGGCTCAGCCCGGGCTCACGCTCCCTCACCCGCTCGTACACGTCCATGCCGGTGATGCCCGGCATCATCAAGTCACAGAAGATGGCGTCGAACGGGCCTCCGGAGGACAGCTTCGTCAGCGCCTCCTCGCCACTGCCCACCACCGTCACCTGGTGCCGCTTGCCGATGATGCGCGCCAGCGAGCGTCCCACCGCGGGCTCGTCGTCAATCACCAGCAGCCGACCGCTGCGCTCCGACGAGGGCGCGGGCAACGCGGGCACCTCGCGCGGCGTCGCGTCCGCGGGCGCGGGCGGCAACTGCACGGTGAAGGTGGTGCCCCGCCCCGGCTCGCTGCGCACGGTGATTTCCCCACCCAGCCCCCGGATGATGCCGTGGCAGATGGACAGCCCCAGCCCCGTGCCCGAGCCCACCGCCTTCGTCGTGAAGAACGGGTCGAAGATGCGCGCGAGCACGCTGGGCGGCATGCCAGAGCCGGTGTCGCTCACGTCCACCGCCACGCCGCCATGCACGCCCGGACGCACCCAGATGGTCACCTGCTGGTTCGCCGGGTCTCCCTCCGGAATGGCCTGCGCCGCGTTCACCACCAGATTGAGGAACACCTGCCCCAGCCGGGACGCGTCCGCGTGCACGGGCGGCACGTCCTCGTAGCGTTTGACGACCTGGGCCCGGGGACGCAGCTCGCTGGAGGCCAGCTTGAGGGAGAACTCGAGCGACTCGCGCACGTCGAGCAGCTCCCGGCGCTCCTCGTCCTGACGGGAGATGTACTTCAAGTCCCGGACGATGTTGCGCACGCGGGTGGCGCCCTCGAGCGCCTCCTTGAGCAGCTCCCCGGTGTCCTTCAGGGACCCGGACCAGCCCGGCGCGAGCGCTCCGTCGGGGAGCATCCGCCCCAGCTCCCCGCCCAGCCGCTGCATGGACTCCATGGCCGACTCCAGATTCGCCATGACGTAGGTGAGCGGGTTGTTGATTTCGTGGCCCACGCCCGCCGCGAGCGTGCCGGCGAGCACCATCCGGTCCGACTGGAGGAGCTGGGCCTGCATGTTCTTGCGCTCGGTGATGTCGCGCGCCATGACGACCACCGCGCCCACGCCGTCGAAGTCGACGGGCAGGCCCGCGCTCTCCGCGTCGAACCACGTGCCGTCGCGGCGCAGGTAGCGAATCTCGCGCAGCGGGGCCAGCTCGCCCCGCGCCACCACCGCATGCACGCGCTGGCGCACCACATCCAGGTCGTCCGGGTGGACGATGGTCCAGATGGGACGGCCCAACAGCTCGCTGGCGTGCTCGTACCTCAGCGCGCGCAGCAGCGTCGGGTTGACGTAGACGAAGCGCTGGTCCCGGTGGACGAAGATGGCCTCGGGTGCCGTCTCGATGAGCTTGCGGAAGCTCTGCTCGGAGCGGTGCAGCGCTTCCTCCGTGCGCTTGCGCTCGGTGACGTCCTCGAAGGCGAACAGCCGGTAGCGGGACTCGTCACCGCTGGCGCCCATGGGCGTGGAGAGCCGGCGCAAGGTCCGCCCGTTGGAGAGCACCGCCTCGTCCCCGTGCAGCGGCGGGGGCGCGTCCGTCTCCGTGGTGGCGGGATTCAAGCGCAGGAAGGCGGCGGCCTCACCGGCGCGCAGGCAGTGGCCCAGCACGTCCTCGTGAGAGACCTGACCCTTGCGCATGGCGGCCTCGAGCGACTCGATGCCCCACAGCTGGCAGAAGCGACGGTTGGCGTAGAGGACGGTGCCGGAGCGCACCTCCACCACGTACAGGCCCAGGGGCAGGCTGTCGCTCATCGCCCACGGCGGCACCGGACCACTCGAATCGGCGACGGGGCTGCGGTGCTTGTCCAGCGCGGGAGGTGACTCCAGCCTCCGCACCGTGCAGTACAGCGGCCCACCCGCCGCGGAGCACGCCGCGCTCCACACGAGCCAGGCCCACGTCCCATCGCGACAGCGCCACCGACAAGAAAAGCGCATGGTGCCCGTCGTGCGCGCCAGCGACTCCAGCCGCGCATCCACCGCGGAGACGTCCTCCGGGTGGACGAAGCCCCGGTAACCTTCCAGCCGCAGCTCCGTGGGAGACCAACCCACCGTCACCGTCCATGCGGGATTGGCCTCCAGAATCCGGCCCTGCGCACCCAGCACGACGAACAGCTCGGTGGAGAGCTCGAAGAAGCGGTGAGCCCACTGCTCCATCAACATTGCGTTCCTTCAACGCCCAGGGGCGCGAGACGCCACGGCCCTGGGGGGAGGGGGCCGCGCGTCGCTTGGTGCATGACGGGGTGAAACGAGTCTTCGCGGACATAGACACCATTTCAGGAAAAAATGCATGTCCGTAATTCATTGGGGCAGGCGCGCGGGTGTGTGCCCGGATGCAGGGCAACCACAGGGGCGAGCGTCGACGGCTCAAGCCAATTCCTGTCGCATTCCTGAGGAGTCGCGTCGAGGTGGGTAGGAATCCACCGCGATGGGTGCGCGTGGCTCCGGTCCACACCCCGCGTCTGTCTTCGGAGGACCGAAACCCTTATCCATTCCGTCAGGGATGAGCGGAGGCTTGGGCAGACGTCATGGGGTGGCGTGGCTGTCCGCGAGTCCGCCGTGCGCTCGGCATGAGACAGCCCCATGCCTTGGGTCGCCGCGGCGGCATGGCAGGCTTTGGATCTCCACGGGAGGTTCAAACCACACTTGCGCACCCTGATTTGGTGGTGTGGCTGTAAAATTGAACCCCTTTCCGGGAAATAACGTCCGCTTGTACGCTGAGTGAGGCACCGGGCTTGACGTCGTTGCGAATGATCTTCAACATGCCCGGCACGTTTCCTCCCAAAGAGTGAGACGCAGCGGCGGTAATCGCCTCCCCCAAAAGCGATATCGCCGTATGAAGTCCCAGTTGAGCCCCGCGCGCCGCGTTCCCCCTCTCGGCGCGCGGTGGCCCCTGGGATTCCCCACGAAGTCCCGAAGAATCCCTTCGGTCCCCACCAGGCAGGCATCCGGCGCTCGCACCGGGCGTGGAGAGCATCTCGCTTGCGAGGCCCGGAGGCCGGGCGGAGAGTGGGCGCCTCTTCCGGAGGTCCTCTTGCCCGTCTCCACGTTCATCCTGTCGTCATCCCTCGCGCTCCAGCTCGTCTCGGGTGCCGCGCCGGCCGCCACGAAGTCCACGCCCGCGGCGAAGGCCTACGCGCCGCCCCTGGCTGTCGCGGAGAAGCTGGTGGGGCCCGCGCTGACGGAGGGCCATTCGTATGCGCGGCTCGCGGAGCTGACGGATGGGATTGGCCCGCGCTTGTCGGGCTCGGAGGGCGCGGCGGCGGCGGTGCAGTGGGCGCTGCGCAGCTTCAAGGCGGACGGGGTGAAGGCGTGGACGGAGCCCGTGAAGGTGCCGCGCTGGGTGCGCGGCGAGGAGCGCGGCGAGGTGCTCGCGTCCGAGCGCACGCGCGGCCATCCGCTGTTCCTGCTCGCGCTGGGTGGCAGTCCTCCCACGGCGCCGGAGGGGCTCACGGCGGAGGTGGTGGAGGTGACGTCGCTGGAGGGGCTCACCGCGCTGGGTGACTCGGTGAAGGGGAAGATTGTCTTCTTCAACCACACCATGACGGTGGCCGCGGACTACGGGCGCTTCGCCGGACTGCGCGGCCGAGGTCCCGCGATGGCGGCGAAGGCGGGCGCGGTGGGGGCGCTGGTGCGCTCGCTGGCGACGGCGTCCCTGCGCACGCCGCACACCGGCTCCACGCGCTTCGAGGACGAAGGCCCGCGCATCCCCGCGGCGTCCGTCACGACGGAGGACGCGGACCTGCTGCACCGCCAGCTCGGGTTGGGGCCGGTGCGGGTGAAGCTGGTGCTGGGGTGCTCGGAGCTGCCGGACGCGGACTCGCACAACGTCGTCGCGGAGATTCGCGGCCGGGAGAAGCCGCAGGAAATCGTGCTCATCAGCGCGCACCTGGACTCGTGGGACGTGGGCACGGGCGCGCATGACGACGGCGCGGGCGTGGTGATGGTGATGGAGGCCGCGCGGCTCATCGCGAAGCTGCCGCAGGCGCCTCGGCGCACGGTGCGCGTGGTGCTCTACATGAATGAGGAGAACGGTCTGCGCGGCGGGCGCGCTTATGCGGAGACGCATGCGGCGGAGCTGTCCCGGCACGTGGCGGCCATGGAGATGGACGCGGGCGGTGGGCGTCCAGTGTCCGTGAGCCTGCGCGCGGGCGCGGGTGGGCAGGAGCTCATCAAGCCCTGGCTGACGCCGCTGGTGGCGCTGGGCGCGGCCAACTTCTCCGCGCGCGAGGCGGGGGGCGCGGACATCAGTCCCCTGGTGCCGGCGCGGGTTCCGTTCTTCGGCGTGGAGGTGGACTCCAGTCGCTACTTCGATGTGCACCACACGCACGCGGACACGTTGGACAAGGTGGACCCTCAGGACCTGGCGCGCAGCACCGCCGCCACCGCGTGGGTGACGTATGCCATCGCCGAGTCCCCGGACACGCTCGTCCGCCCGGAGGCGCCCACCTCGCCGCAGCCCGGCTCGGCGCCCGTGGCGACTCCCCCGAAGGCCAGCGCGGGGCACTGAGCGGGGGCCCCCGCGGTTCGCTGCGGGTGGAGGCACTCAATTTTGTCGATATCGGGCGGTTTGCTTTCAATCCGCCGCCGGATTGCTGTCAGAGCCGCCGATATCGACAAAATTGGATGAAGCCTGAGCGCCCGCATCTCAGGGAAGAGCTCTGGGAGCATCCGCCCGCGTCTCCATAAGGCGTGGCGCTGATGCGCAAGGAGGCATTGGTCGTTCAAGATCGTCAAGGAACCCTCGTCCCTCCACGCCGAGGGGCATCTCTTCGCGACGACCGCGTTCGACGTGTGGCTCGAGTCGAGGCCTCTCCCTCCTTGCGTCCGGGATGGGGCGAGGCCGGGCACCTGCCCGTGCACATCTACACGCTCGAAGCCTGGTCCACCGCGCGCACCTTCGCGTGAGCCCCGGTCACTCCGAGGGCGCCGGCTTGCGTCCGCGCTGCAGCGGCTGCTCCGGCAGTCGCAGCGTCACCAGGAACGCGAGCAGCGCGACCAGGATGGCGCAGCGGTACACATCCGACACCGCGCGAGTGAAGGACTCCTTCAGCGCCCGGCTCGTCCGGTCCACGGCCTCCAGCGCGCTCTGCTCCTGCGCATCCACCTGCGCCACCGCGGAGTCGGACGCCTTCACGCGCTGACGCTCGGTCTCCAGCTCCGCGCGCACGCGCTGCTTCACCTCCTCCGCCTGGAAGACGGTGCGCGCCGAGCCCCCTTCACCTCCCGCGCCGGGTGTGGCGGAGGCCAGCTCGGCGCGAAGATGCGGAGGAAGTCCCTCGGTGGCCTGGGCCACGCGGGTCCCCATCTCATGGGACAGCGTCGTCGCGAACACCGCGCCCATCAGCGCCACCCCGAGCGTCATCCCGAGCTGTCGGAAGAACGTCGCCGCCGACGTGGCCACGCCAATGTGCTGGGGTGACACCGTGTTCTGGATGGCCAGCGTGTAGAGCGGAATGGTCGGCCCCAGGCCCACGCCGACGAGGACCATCTTCACCGTGACTTCCGCCTGCGTGGAGTCCGGCGTCAGCGTGAAGCCCATCACCGTGAAGCCCACCATCAGCAGCACGAGCGCGCCGAGCATCAACACCTTGTAGTGGCCCAGCCTCGAGACGAGCTGCCCGCTGAGCACGTTGCCCGCCACCACGCCCAACGTCAGCGGCGTCAGCGTCAGCCCCGAGTGCGTCGCCGACAGCCCCACCACGTTCACCATGAACAGCGGCAGGAACACGACGCCCGACAGGAACACCGCGCCGATGATGAACACCGCCAGGTTGCCCAGGGCGAAGGTCTTCTGTCGGAACAACGTCAGGTCCAGGAGGGGCTCGTGCGCGCGTCGCTCCTCGCGGATGAAGAGCGCCGTGCCCACCGCCGCCAGCGCGAACATCCCCAGCACCTGCCAGGAACTCCACGCCCAGCCGCCCCCGTGCGCCACCTGCTCCGCGCCGCGTCCCAGACTGAGCGCCATGAGCAGCGGCACCACCGCCAACGCCAGCAGCACCGCGCCCACCAGGTCGAGCTTCCCCCGAGGGATGCCCTCCGGCCGCAGACGGGGCATGCGCAGCAACACCAGCGCGAGCGCCACCGTGCCCACGGGGAGGTTGATGAAGAACACCCAGTGCCAGCCGAGCCTGTCGGTGATGAAGCCACCGGCGAGCGGACCCACCACGCTCGACAGGCCGAACACCGCGCCGAACAGGCCCTGGTACTTGCCTCGCTCGCGGGGCGAGAAGAGGTCGGCGACGACCGACAGTGCGCCGGTGAACAGCGCCGCGCTGCCCAGCCCCTGCACCGCGCGGAACAGGATGAGCGCCACCGTGGAGCGCGACACGCCACACAAGAAGCTGCCGAGCAGGAAGATGACGATGCCCGCGGCCAGCACCGCGCGGCGGCCGAGCAGGTCCGACAGCTTCCCCCACACGGGCACCATCATCGTCGACGCGACGAGGTACGCGGTGGTGAGCCACGGGTAGAGCGCCGGAGAGATTCCCAGGTCCGCCTGGATGGACGGGCCCGCGGTGGCGACAATCGTCTGGTCCAGCGCCGCGAGCAGCAGCCCGAGCAGCGCGCCCAACAAGCTGAAGACCTTCTGTGAGCGCGTGAACGCGGGGAACGCGGCGGGCGCTGCCTCGAAGGACGTGGGCGCGGCGGACGGAGCCATGTTCGCGAGCAGGACTTCCAGCGCGGAAGCCTTCGCGCGAAGGTGAGCCCTGTCCGGTGGATGCGCCACCGCCCTCGCACGACAGGTTGCTCGGCGAACATCCGACGTGCGCGCCGCTCGAGTCCGCCACGTCGCGCCCGCGTGTCGCGCGGATACGTGTCAGGCCCTGCCCACACCTCGGGGAGCGCTCCTCCAGGGTGCGAAGACAAACACTCTGGACGACTCGGAGTAGATGCTTGTCACGTGACAAGCATTTGTCCGCGTCGCGGGTCCTTGGGAATAGCCTCCGGTCCCCTTCATCCCGGGCCGGGGGTTCGTGCGCTTCGGCGCATGACAAGGAGTGGCATCGATGCGTCTGTCCGCTGTCCTGTCCCTGTCCACGCTGATGGTCGTCTTGTGTGGCTGCCCCGACGACCCGGACCCCGCACCCGACTCGGGGACTCCCGATGCAGGTGCACCCGACTCGGGGACCCCCGACGCCGGTGCACCTGATGCGGGCGAGCCTGATGCCGGTGCTCCCGATGCAGGGACGCCCGATGCGGGCAACGAGCTCTCCGAGGTGCCCCTGTGGCGGGTGGACCATGACGCCACCTACGCGGCGGGGTGCTTCGGCCGCACCATCGCGATGGGAGACCTGGATGGTGACGGTCAGAAGGACCTCGTCGTCGGTGCCCCGCCCTGCATGGGCCAGACGCGTGAGCCCGGCCGCGTGTACCTCTTCCCCGGACAGGCCCCGTACTTCGCGAAGCAGGGGCCCTCGTGGACCATGGACTGGCGCAACAGCAACTCGCGCACCACCGGTAACGGCATGACGGTCTCCGTGGGCAACATCGACGGAGACGCCTACGCGGACCTGCTCATCTCCGGTCTGTATGGCGCGCTCGTCTTCAAGGGGCGCCCCGTCCTGTCGGAGCTGCTCTCCGAGGTCGCCTTCCAGGTGCCGGGCGGTGGCTTGTACGGCAACACGCTGCTGACGGATGTCACCGGCGACGGCCTGGATGACCTGGTCAGCTCGAAGGGCGGCATCGTGTCCGTCTATCGGGCGCAAGCAGGGCAGGTGCCCTTCGTCCTGGTGTCCCGGACGGCCTCTCTCTTCGGGACGAGCTTGCGTCGCGTGGGAGACACCAACGGCGACGGCGTGCAGGACGTGGTGGCCTACAGCGCGGAGACCTTCCGCCTCTACCTGGGCTGCAAGCAGGACAGCGCCCTCACGTGTGATGGCGCGCTGACGGCCGAGCCCGTGTGGTCCCTGAATGCCTGGGCCATGGGCCTGTTCCCCGACCTCAATGGAGACGGACAGCCCGAGCGCTTCACGGGACTCGGCGGTGGCACCTGGCAGCTCTACCTGTCGGACGCGCAGTCAACGGGTGGCTATGGGCCGATGCCCACGTGGCAGTTGGTGGAGGACCCGCTGTTCTCGCTGCTCGGCTCACCGCAGCCGGTGGGGGACCTGGACGGAGACGGACAGGCGCACGACTTCATCGCGAGCTCGATGGGCCGGCTGTACTTCTTCTCTCCCGGGGCGGCCATCTCCTCGGACTTGAAACCCTCCTTCGCGTGGCCTCGCGCGGACGCGCTGCCCTCCACCTTCGAGGGCTTCATGAGCCACGCGGTGCTGGCGCCCGGAGACCTGGACGGCAATGGCTTCCGTGACCTCGTGGTGGGCATCGCTCCGCCGACGGGGCTGGTGGATGGGCCCGCGGGCCGCGTCGTCATCCTCGGGGGCGGCCATGTCCCCGCGCCGCCCGCGCCGCGTCCGCACCTGCCGGAGTCGAAGAGCTGCGGACTGGTGGTGGACCCGGTGAATGGCAAGCCGGACCTCACCGTGGATGGAGACGTGCTCGCGCGCTCGCTGTACGTGGAGCGGAAGACCTTCAAGGCGGACGCCTGCGAGGTGCTGGAGGGCTGCGTGCCGGCCGCGGGGCAGCGGCGCCTGCTGCGCTTCAGCACCTCCATCCTGAACCTGGGCAACGCGGTGGCGGACGTGCCCACGTCCGAGGAGCGTCCCGAGCTCTATGTCTACGACGAGTGTCACGGGCACGAGCACCTGACGGACTTCGCCGGCTACGCGCTGCGCGACGCCCAGGGCAACGACGTCGTCACCGGCCGCAAGCAGGGCTTCTACCTGGTGGACTACCACCGGCAATGCTCGGACGCCGCGCCGATTACCATCGGTGAGCGCATGAGCATCTCCGCCGGCTGGTCGGACATCTACGTCGCCGACATCCCCTGCCAGTGGATTGACATCACCGACCTCACCGACGGCACGTACACCCTGCGCGTCGGCGTGGACGAGAAGGACATCATCGAAGAGGCGAACGCGATTTCCAACGAAGTGAAGCTGGATGTCCGCATCGACGGAGACACCGTGACGGTGGTGCGCTGACCCCGTCCGCCGAGGCAGCAGGGCCGGGCACGCGGAGTCCTCGCGCGCCCGGCCCGTGACACGAGGTGTTTTCCCCGCGGTACCCCACAAGAGGAGTCGGTCATGCGTGTGCCCTCGAGGTCGCTGGTCGTCGTGTGTCTGCTGTCGGCGCTGGTTGGCTGCAAGGATGACGACCCGCCTCCCGCGCCGAAGCCCACGCTCTCCGAGACGCCGCTGTGGCAGGTGAAGGCGGACCCGAGCTTCCCCAACGAGTGCTTTGGCGGCGCCGTGGCGCTCGCGGACTTCAACGGGGACGGGCGCAAGGACCTGGTGGTGGGCTCTCAGGCCTGTCAGTTGCTGCTCACCAGCACGCTCAACCCCGGGCGCGTGTCCATCTTCGTGGGACAGGAGAAGTTCTTCTCCACCCAGGCCGTGTCCGCGCCGATGACCTGGCAGAACACGCACCCGAGAACCTCCGGGCAGGTGCTCCGGGTGGCGGCGGGCGACGTGAATGGAGACGCCTACGCGGACCTGCTGGTGCATGGCCGCTACGGCTCCTCCGTCTTCCTGGGCCAGGCGGACCTGGCGGCGATGCTGGCCGCGCCGACCTTCCGTGTGCCGGGAAACGGCATCTTCTTGAGCTCCCTCTTCGTGGACTTGAATGGAGATGGCCGGGATGACCTCATCGCCACCCGCGGCACCGAGCAGCTCTTCTACCTGTCCACGCCTGGGGCCCGGGAAGAGGGGCTCTTCACGCTGGCGCGCACTCGCACGGGCTACTTCTCCGCTTCGGCCGCGGGGGACCTGAATGGGGATGACGCGGGGGATGTGGCGCTCTCCCTGGAGGATGGCCGGCGGGGCTACTTCCTCGGCTGCAAGCCTGGCAGTGCCTTCGCGTGCGATGGCCCCATCTCCACGGAGCCGTCGCGAATCGAGACCCTCCTCGGGCCCATCGACCTCCTGCCGGACTTGAACGGAGACGGGCATCCAGAGGCCTTCCTGTTGGCGGACTCGGGCCCGTTCCAGTTCCACTTCTCCCAGCCGGACGGCGCGTTCTCCTCCACGCCGGCGTGGTCCACCCTGGGGGACCCCTCCTTCCCCTTCTTCGGCGCGTTCTCCGGCGCGAGCCTCGTGGGCGACATGGATGGCGACGGCCAGCGCAACGACTTCGTGGTGGGCTCCGCGGGGAGGCTCTACTTCTTCTCACCGAAGGACGGCATCTCCCAGGCGCTGCAGCCCGCCTGGTCCTGGCCCCGGGGTGACGTCGTCCCCAACGGCTATCGGACGTACCGGCGCTATTCCGTGGTCGCGCCAGGAGACCTGGACGGCGACGGGTTCGAAGACCTGGTGGTGGCCTCCACCGAATTCGGCGACGTCCTCGACAAGCCCATGGGCGACGTGTCTGTCTTCGGAGGAGGTCAGGTGCCGACGACGCCCACCGCGCCTCCCTACCTGCTCGCGCCGAGGATTTGCGGCCTGGGGATAGACGAGGTGAACGGCAAGCCGGACCTCACCGTGGACCAGGACGTGCTCGAGCGCACGGTGCACGTGGTGTGGAAGGACTTCCCCGCCGACTCCTGCGAGGTGAAGGAGGAGTGCGTGCTCGCGCCGGGTCGTCGCAAGCTGCTGCGCTTCAGCACCTCCATCCAGAACCTGGGCAGCAAGTCCGCGGTCCTCCCACCCATCGAGGAGAACCCGGACCTGTATGTCTATGACGCGTGCCATGGGCACGACCACCTCACCAACTTCGCGGCCTACGAGCTGAGGGACTCCGGCGGCAACGCGGTGATGAGGGGGCGCAAGCAGGGCTACTTCCTGGTGGACCTCCAGAGCTACTGCGCGGAGTCGCCGGTGTGGACCGTCCACGAGCCCATGGGCATCTCCCCGGGCTGGTCGGACATCTACACGCTCGACACCCCGTGCCAGTGGGTGGACATCACCGACGTGGCGGACGGCACCTACACGTTCCAGGTCAGCGTGGACACGCGCGATATCGTCGAGGAGGGAACGGTCCACCCCAACACCGTGGGCTTCCCGGTGCGCTTGGAGGGAGACACCGTCACGGTGCTGCCGTAATCCTGCGGGGCCATGAGCCCCGAGCGCCCGCTGTACCTGGACCACAACGCCACCACCCCCGTGGACCCGGAGGTGGTGGACGCCATGCTGCCGTACCTCCGCGAGCACTTTGGCAACCCGTCCAGCGGCCACCCCTACGGACGCCGCGCCCACCAGGCGCTGGAGGCGGCCCGCGCGCAGGTCGCCGCGCTCATCGGCGCGAAGCCCTCTGAAATCCTCTTCACCTCCGGCGGCACGGAGGCCAACAACCTGGCCATCCGTGGCACCGCCGAGGCCCGCGCGGAGCGGCGCCACCTGCTCACCTCCACGATTGAGCACCCCGCCACGAAGCTGCCCTGCGACGCGCTGGAGTGGCGGGGCTGGCGCGTGACGTGGCTGCCCGTGGACACAGAGGGCCGCGTGCGTGTGGAGGATGCCGAGCGCGCGCTGGACGCGGAGGGAGATGAAACCGCACTCGTGTCACTGATGCATTCCAATAACGAAACGGGCGTGTTGCAACCCGTGGCGGACATCGCCGCGCGGGCCCACCGTCACGGCGCCACCGTGCACACGGACGCGGCGCAGTCGGTGGGCAAGGTGCCGGTGGACGTGAAGGCGCTCGGCGTGGACCTGCTCACGCTGGTGGGCCACAAGCTGCGGGCACCCAAGGGCGTGGGCGCGCTGTACGTGCGTGAAGGCACTGCGCTGCGCGCGGTGACGTTGGGCGGAGGCCAGGAGCGCGGGCTGCGGCCGGGGACGGAGAACGTGCCCTACGCGGTGGGGCTGGGCGTCGCGTGTGAGCTGGCGGGCCAGCGGCTCGCGCGGGGTGGAGACGCGGCGCTGGTGGCCCTGCGGGAGCGACTGTGGGCGCGACTCTCCGAGGCGGTGCCGGGCGTGGCCTTGAGCGGGCAGGGGGCCCAGCGGCTGCCCAACACGCTCAATGTCCGCTTTCCGGGCGTCCGGGGCGGCGCGGTGCTGGCGGCGACGCCGGAGGTGGCCGCGTCCACGGGGTCCGCGTGTCACGACGGGGGCGAGTCCGCCTCCCTGGTGCTGCGGGCCATGGGAATCCCGGAAGCGGACGCCCTGGGGGCGGTGCGACTGTCCCTGGGGCCGGACACCACTCAGGAAGAAGTAGATCGGGCGGTGGTTGTGCTGGCGCGCGGGTGGCGGCAGGTGGCGGGCTGAATTCTCCGTGCAATCATCGCCCCGCTTCCGGCGTAGGGCGTGGTACCGGAGCGTGCCGCCGGTGCGGCGCCACCGCCGACGCGAGAGGGTGTTTCACGTGAGCATCAGGGTCGACGTGTGGGAGGGCGGGCGCATCGCGCTGTTTTCGCTGCGAGCCAACCGCCTGCGGACGGTGCTGACGACGGTGGGGATTGGCGTGGGCGTGTGCACGCTCCTGGCCATCGTCGGCATCATCCAGGGCATCAACCAGTCCTTCGCGGACCAGCTCGCGCAAATCGGCGCCAACACCATCCAGGTGTCCAAGTTCCCCTGGGCCATGGGCGGCGACTGGTGGGAGTACCGCAACCGGAAGAACCTGTCCGTGGACCTGATACCCGCCATCCTCCAGTCCTCGGAGCACGTGGTGGCGGCGGCGCCCGTCTTCTTCGACCGGGCGGAGGCGCGCTTCCTGGACCGGCGCATGGCGGGCGTGACGGCGATAGGGACGACGGCGGACTACTCCCTCATCTCCTCCTACACCGTGGACAAGGGCCGCTTCCTCACCGACGCGGACGTGAACACGCGCTCGCCGGTGGTCGTCATCGGCGCGGAGTTGACGCGCACGCTGTTCCCCGGATTGGACCCGGTGGGCCACCGCATCCTGCTCGCGGGCAGGCCCTACCGCGTGGTGGGCACGCTGGAGCCCAAGGGCACCGTGCTCGGGGAGAATCAGGACACGGCGGTGCTGATTCCCTACCGCACCTTCCAGGAGCACTTCGGCAAGCGCAACTCGCCCAACATCATGGTGTCGGTGGACTCGCCCGACCACACGCTCGACGTGGTGGACCATCTGACCTCGGCGCTGCGCCGCGCGCGCGGGACGCAGCCCGGGGTGAAGGACGACTTCGCCATCAACCGGCCCGAGCAGCTCGCCAACATCTACGCCAAGCTCACCGGCGCGCTGTACGGCGCGGCGACGGGCGTGGGGCTCATCACCCTGCTGGTGGGCGGCATCGGCATCATGAACATCATGCTGGTGTCGGTGCGCGAGCGGACGCGGGAGATTGGCGTGCGGCGCGCGCTGGGCGCGAAGAAGCGCACCATCATCATCCAGTTCCTCCTGGAGGCCTCCAGTGTGTCCGCCGTGGGCGGCACCCTCGGGACGCTGGTGGGGCTGGGGCTGGCGAAGACGGTGTCGTTCATCACGCCGCTGGCGGCGGCGGTGGAGCCGCTGACGGTGGTGGCGGGCGTGGGCTTCGCGGCGACGGTGGGCCTGCTGTTCGGCATCTGGCCCGCGGCGCGCGCGGCGAACCTGGACCCCGTGGAAGCGCTTCGCCATGACTGAGGAGACGCCGCGATGATGGCCTTGCTGGACACCTTGCGGCTGGCGTTCGGGACGTTCGTCTCCAACCCGCTGCGCTCCTTCCTGACGCTGTTGGGCATCGTCATCGGCGCCACCACGGTGGTGGCGATGATGGGGCTCATCGAGGGCCTGCGGAACCAGGTGAACGAGAACCTGTCCGAGCTGGGCGCCAACTGCTTCCAGGTGCAGCGGCTGCCCTTCGGCGCGGGCAACCTGTCCCTGGCGGAGCTGTCGCGCCGGCCGCGCTTCACCTTCGAGGACCTGGACGCCATCCGGGAGATGCCCTCCGTGCTGACGGCGGCGGGCGAGGACTCCAAGGGTGGACAGAAGCTGTCCACGCAGCACCGCGAGACGCGCGCCAACATCGGCGTGTGGTCCGGGACGCCGGAGTACTTCCAGACGAACTCGGTGGTGGTGGCCTCGGGCCGCGCCTTCACGGACACCGAGTACCTGGATGGCCGGCGCGTCGCGGTGATTGGACCGGACCTGGCGGACACGCTGTGGCCGGGGATGGAGCCCCTGGGGCAGACGTTCCGCCTGCTGGGCCGCAACTTCACGGTGGTGGGGACGACGAAGCGCAAGGGCAGCTTCCTGGGCGGTGGCGGCCAGGACAACACGGTGATGATGCCGCTGACGGCGTTCCGTCCGCTGTTCGGCTTGAGCAATTTCCGGGTGAGCGTGCAGGCGCACTCGGCGGAGGTGCTGAAGCGGGCGCAGGACGAGGTGACGGTGCTGATGCGGCGGCGTCACGGACTGAAGCCGATGGATGCGGACGACTTCTTCGTGTTCTCCAACGAGAGCTCCACGGAGATGTTCAACAACATCTCCCAGGTGATTTCCGTGGCCAGCTTCGGCGTGTGCCTGCTGTCGCTCCTGGTGGGCGGCATCGGCATCCTGAACATCATGCTGGTGGCGGTGACGGAGCGGACCCGGGAGATTGGAATCCGCAAGGCGCTGGGCGCGAAGAAGCGGCGCATCCTCGCGCAGTTCGCCACGGAGGCGGTGGTGCTGTCCTTGACTGGCGGGGTGCTGGGGGTGCTCCTGGGGATAGGGCTGGCACACCTGGCGCGCTGGGTGCTTGGCCTGCCCACCGAGGTGCCAGCCTGGGCGGTGGGCCTGTCCCTGGCGATGAGCTGCGGGGTGGGGCTGGGGTTCGGAATCTATCCGGCCGCTCGCGCCGCGAAGCTGGACCCCGTGGAGGCGATGCGCACGGAATAAATGCGCCACCTGTCAGCGCTGTGTGTCCCATGAAAAGGGGCCCCGCCCGCGTACAGCGGACCGGGCCCCTTTCTCGCGTCTAGGCCGCGAGGATTACGGGCAGGGCGCGGTGCAGATGAGCTGGCCGGTGATGGGGTGCTTGTAACAGAACGGGGCGCACTCGGACTTGGGGGCCTCGGTGGTGAAACCCGTGGTCACACCAAAGACAGCGGCGAGGGCAACGGCAATGCGGAGAGTCTTGAGGGCTGACATGGGGTGTGTCTCCAGACTGCGTGTCTGTGCTGCCCGGCAAGGATGGTATTGATTGTAATTGATGACAACTAATAAATGACGAGCAGTGCGGTGCGTGTGGTTTTGACGGAAAGACTCGCACGGAGCGCGCCAGTGAGACATCACGGCTCGCCGGCGGGGTGTGGCGCGCCTGTAACTATCGAGTGTGTTGGTTGGAGCGTGGGCCGCCGCCGGCCCATTGGTAGCCAAGGGTGGCACCCGTGCCGATGAGGGCGAGGCCGATGAGGGAGCGGGCGCTCTTGAGGCGGATGCTGGGCTCGGCCAGTCTGGTGAGCAGGCCGTCGACGGCGGCGGCGAGCAGGGTGCCGGTGGCCGCGCCGGCGAGGGCTCCGAGGTACGCGTCGCCCTGGTTCTGGCTGCGTCCGAAGGCGACTTCCCCCATGCCCCAGGTTCCGAGCGCCGCGAGCGGTGGGGTGAACAGGAGTCCCCCGGTGAATGCGGCGACCTCCAGGTCCATCCAGCGCGCGGAGCCCGGCGTGATGGGTCGCAAGAAGAGCAGGCGCGAGGGCCCGTAGCCCGCGAGCATTCCGGCGGCCGTCTCAGCGGCGGTGGCGCCCAGGCGTGTGTCACCGCCGACGCGTGTCGCGCCCCACACTCCGCCGAGCGGGAGCAGGGCCAGTCCTCCGTGCGCCACCCAGGCACCCGTGGACAGCGGGAGGTCTTCCCGCTCGGCGAGGACGGGGACATCACTCATGTCGCCGGGCAGACGTGTGCCGTCGGGGGGCGCTGTGTCGGCGCGGAGGGTGAGGCTCGCGCGGTCGGAGCGTCGTGCCGAGGTGATAGTGGCGGCGCGGAGCGCTAGGCGCGTGCCGTCGGAGCTCGCGGTGTCGGCGCGGAGAGCGCGGCTCGTGCGGTCGGGCTGCGCCGAGGTGATGGCGTCGCGGAAGGTGGCCGCTTGTCCCGAGCCGACCTGGTGGAGTGCTCGTGGAGGTGCGTCGTCGCTCGGAGATTTGGCACTCGGCATGCCGGCATTCGACGGGAGTGTCCGCCGGAGCGGTGTGTCAGCGGCGAGGCGACGCGGTGGTTCAGCGTGCGCGGAGGTGGTTTCGAGCAGGAGCCCGAGAAACCAAAAGCTCAGGAGGATGCGTGCACTCGGAGGAGGTCGTGACATGGGGCTCGCGGGGGGAGGGTGCTCACGCGCCGGCCCTGGCTCCACCGGGCACCTGGCCCGAGTGCCCTGCGTCGCACATTGTGCGGGTCCCCAGGTGTTGGCGGATGGACGCCCTGGAGTGTCCGACGGCAGGTGCCGACCTGAGGGAGAGCCACTAGCTTCGTGCGGTGAAGCTGGCCTGCTCCGTGCTCGTCGCGTTGCTCGTCGCCGGGTGCCCTGCTCCGAATCATCGGCATGACCTCCGGCTGCGCACGCTGCCCACCGGGGAGGGCGAGACGCGCTCGCTCGCGTTCTTCCAGTCGCTCGGGGTGCCGCTGTCTCCCGGGCACGGCGTGGAGCTGGTGGAGAACGGCCGCGTCTTCGACGTGCTCGAAGCGGAGATTCGCGCCGCGCGCTCCAGCATCCACATCGCCAGCTACATCTGGCGTCCGGGAGAGCCGTCGGAGCAGTTGGTGCGCGCGATTCGCGAGCGGCATCCCGGGGTGGCGTGTCGCGTGCTGGTGGACCCCCTGGGCAGCATCAACTTCGAGCCGGTGGGGCTGGCGCTGTCCAACGCCGGCTGCGAGGTGCGCATCTTCCGACCGATGCAGGGGGCGTTTCCATCACTCGACGCGGCGCGCATCAAGACGCGCATGCACCGCAAGCTGGTGGTGCGTGACGGCGAAGTGGGAGTCACCGGGGGCTTCGGCATCTGGAAGAGCTGGCTCGGCGATGCGCAAGGGGAGGACTCCTGGCGCGACATGAGCGTGCGCGTCGAGGGCCCCGTCGTGCGGGACATGCAGGTGGCCTTCGCCCAGAACTGGCAGGAGGCGGGCGGTGACTTCCTGCCGGGGGAGGCGTTCCCGGAGCTGTCCGTCCGCGGTGGAGCGCGCGCGGGCTTCGTCGCGAGCACGCAGAACCGGTTCCTCTCCGACGCGCGGCGGATGACGCTGCTCACCATCGCGGCGGCGCGGCGGCGACTCTGGATATCCAACTCGTACTTCATCCCCTCCGACGCCATCAGCGACATGTTGCTGGAGAAGGTGAAGCAGGGCGTGGACGTGCGGGTGGTGGTGCCCGGCCGTCATCACGACATCGCGCCCGTGCACGCGGCGCAGCGCGCGACGTATGCGCGACTGCTGGAGGGCGGCGTGCGCATCTGGGAGTACGAGCTGTCGATGATGCACTCGAAGACGATGCTCGTGGACGAGGACCTGTCCGTGGTGGGCTCGACGAACCTGGACCCGCTGGCGCTGAGTACGTCGGACGAGTGCTCGCTGGTGGTGGAGGACGAGGCGCTCGCGGCCCAGCTCGCCGCCGCGTTCGAGAAGGACCTGCGCCACTCGCGGGAGATTCACTGGGATGGCTGGCGCAGGCGCGGCCTGTTGCAGCGCCTGGGCGAACAGCTCCCCGGGTTCATCAGCGACTATCTCTGACGGTGCCCGCGTGGGGCGCGCTCCGGTCAGAAGCGGAAGGTGGCCCCCATCTGGACGAGCGGCTCCACCGCCTTCTCGTGCTCGACCTTGTCCAGGATGTCACTGCCCGAGCAGAAGCCGAAGAGGCAGAGGGTGGGCGGGCGTACGGTCTCCGTCCGGGTATGGGTGGACTGCGCTCCCGCGCCCAATGTCACGAGCCACCTGTTCCCCAGTGGGTGGGCATAACCCACGAGCCCGGCCAGGGACTTGCGGGTCGCGTCCGTGTTGCTGTCCACCTCGAAGGCGGTGTAGCTCGCCTGGGCCGACATGAAGAAGCCGTGGAAGGTCTGCTCGCTGCTGAGGAAGAAGCGGCTGCCGACCTGGAAGCCGATGGCGTTGAAGTCCAGGCCGGCATGCGGGCCGCCGTACACCGTGAAGTGCGGCAGCAACTGCTGCTCCATGTTCACCGTGAGGGCGGGTGTCTTCGCGAGGCCCTCGTCCACTCCGAGCGAGTGACCCCGAATCCCGATGTTGAGCGCGGCGAGCCACGACGCGGGACCGGATTGCGTGCCCTGGCGGTGATGCGTCCGACTCGATGTGTCGTCCTGGGCGAGCGCCACGAGCGGAGTGGCGAGGAGTCCCGTGAGGAGGCCGAGTCGATGGGGGTGGCATTTCATGGGAGCGCCCCAAGGCAAGCGGTGTGCCGTATGCAAACACGCGAGATGACGACACCTGGCGCGTCCGGATTGTGCAGCGCCCTGCACAAGTGCGAAGGCCGCCTCGCCTCGCCGCCACGGTCCGGTGGCGGGCATGGCCCCTGACGAGCCTTCGCTCCGCGTGAAACACAGCGTCGTTGGGCTCGCCCCCCGCCCAGGTGCGTCCCACCCCTCCTTCAGGGGAAGCCCGGAGCGGAAAGCGAGACGGAAGCGCGTCACGCGCCCGCGTGTTATTGGCTGCCCGCATGAGCATCCGTGACTTGGTGGGTAGGGCTGTCATCCGCGAGATACGGCCCGAGGATGACGCGGCGGTGGGGGAGCTCCTGGTCGAGGCCTTCACCACGCAGTACGCGAAGAAGCTCCCCGACGTCGTCTACACCGACGAGCGCAAGCGGGAGCTGCGGGACGTGGCCGCTCGCCGCAAAATCGCTTCGCTGCTGGTGGCGGAGCTGGATGGCGAAGTCGTGGGCACCGTGGCCCTCTTTCCCCCGGGGGCTCCTGGCTCCGAGGCCTGGCTGCCTCGCGCCGCGGACCTGCGCGGCCTGGCCACCGCCGTGAAACTCCATGGCTCCGGGCTGGCGCAGCCCCTGCTCGACGCCGCGGAGGCGATGGCTCGACGCTGGGAGGTCGACGCCGTGTGCCTGCATGTCCGTCGTGGGGCGACCGGTGTCGCGCGCATGTACATGGCCCGTGGCTACCAGCGCGAGCCCGGGGGCGACCTGGACCTGCCCTCCGTGTACCTGGAGGCGTACGTCCTGTCCCTGAATCACACCACGCACTAGCGAGCGCACCGCCGAGTTCGGGCTCGGAGCCGCTCCGCGCCCTGATGACGGCGGTCATCAGCTCCCCGACGTCTGTCATCAGGCCCGCCCCCGTTTCGGGCCTGGCCTCACGTGTTTCCTCCGTGGTTCCAGGGACTTGGCGCACGGCCTCCCGCGTGGAGACCCTGGCACACCATGTGCTCAAGGGTCCTGCATCGGCCGACCCCATCGGTCCCTTCGCCCCCAGCCCCGAGGAACATCGTCATGGCGCTCTCCCCCATCTCCCCCCC
>NZ_JABXEM010000071.1:0-40938 GCF_013372595.1 Myxococcus sp. AM011 | reverse complement strand
GAGATTACTACGCGTCTCGTGGGCTCGGAGATGAGCTGGCGGACCACCTCGATGTCACGCTCGAGCTGCCAGATGGCGAAGAGAAGCGGACAGTCCAACTTTTCTATATCGAAGGAGAGCTCTCCGCGCGGGAGATTGCCGAGCAGTTGGGTGTGGGGAAAAGCGCGGTGACGATGAGACTCGAGCGCTTCCGGGGTCGTATCAAGAGAGAGTTGCTGCGGCGAGTGCTCGCCGGTCGGTGGGAGTGAGTGTTCATGAGACACCTGGATGACGAGGCGCTGAGCGCCCTTGCCCGTCGTGAGCCGGAGGCGGTGAAGTACTTCCGCGAGCACCTGGCCACCGCGTGCGAGGCGTGTGAAGGCTTCCTCGCCACCCACTCCGGCCCCGATGTCCTGGATGGACAAGTGGACGCAGTGCTCCTCGCCCTGGCCCCGCCCCGCATGGACGCCCCGCTGGACGAGGTGGGCTTCGCCCGGGTGCGCCGCGAGCTGCGAAAGCCCCACCTGGACACCCGACGGTGGGGCCTCATCGCCGGAGCGGTGGCCGCGGGCCTGCTCGCTATCATCGTCGTGCCCCGCTTGAGACAGGGCGGCAGCGGCGTGGAGCTGGGACCCGCGTCCCAGGAGTCGGGCGTGAAGGGCCAGGTGGGCCGAATCGCCCTGGAGCTGGCGGTGGTGGCCAAGGGCTCGGATGGCGCCCTGCGCCGGTTGGACCCGGACACCCTGGTGGATTCCGACGACGTGCTGCTCCTGCGCTACCACGCCACCGAGGCGGGCACCGCCCTGCTCTTCCAGCGGCGCGCGGACGAGGAGCCCCAGTTGCTCGGCACCTTCGAGTTGGAGGCGGGGACGCATGACCTGCGAGGCCCCCAGGGGCTCTCCGGGGTCAGCCTGGAGGGCGAGTCGGGCCCGCTGACGCTGTGGCTGGCCGCCTCTCCCGCCGGACTGGAGCCCTCGCCGGACGAGGTGAAGCGCGTGCTGGTGGGTGAAGGTGAGCGGTGGGAACAAGGCACGTTGGCGGTGACGAGGTTCGACGTCCGCGTCCGAAGCGGCCAGAATCCCCGCTAATCAGGCAAGCGTGAGGAACCTTCTTCCCATCCTGCTGGTGGCGCTGACTGCGTGCGCGACTCCTTCGTCCCAGGGGATGGAGAAGGGCGGACTGGTGCCGCTGCGGCTCGACGAGGAGGCACTGTCGAGCGCGTACACGCCCCGGCGCATGGCGCTGCTGGTGGGCATCTCCGAGTTCGACGACCCCCACTGGCGCGGCCTGCGCTACCCCGCCAAGGACGCCACGGACCTGGCGGCGGCGATGTTGGACCCGGCGCGCGGGCGGTTCGACCAGGTGCGCGTGCTCACTCGGACCGAGGACACGACGCGCGCGGCCATCCTCGCGGCGCTGCGGGAGTTGCGGAAGCAGGCCCACCGTCCGGACGACGTCGTCGTCGTCTACTTCTCCGCGCACGGCACCCTGGCCCGGGACGCCACGGGCGAATTGCGCCGCTTCCTGGTGACTCGGGACGCTTCTTATCGCGCCATCGCCCAGACGGCGTTGTCCATGGACATGCTGAAGGCGGAATTCGACGCGCTCTCCAGTCGCCGCAGGCTCCTGGTGCTGGCCTCCTGTCACAGCGGCAACGGCAAGTCGCTGTTGCCCAAGGAGCTGGAGAAGGAGCTGGCGGGCGTCAAGTCGGGCTTCTACGCGCGCCCCCTGGAGGAGTCCTCGCGAGCGTCCATGGTCTTCGCCGCCTGTGACTGGGGCGAGACGGCGCGCGAGGACGAGGGGCTGCGCAACGACATCTACACCCACTTCCTCGTCGAGGGCCTGGGCGGAGGCGCGGACCGCAACACGGACGGCGCCGTCACCGCGACGGAGGCGCATGACTACGCGCGCAGGCGCACCTTCGCCTTCACCGAGGGCCGCCAGCGCCCGTCGGCGGAGATTCTCGAAGTGGGCGCCGACCCGGTGGTGCTGTCGGGCAACATCGCCCGGACGGGCCGGCCGGAGCTGTTCTCCTACAACCCCCGGCTGGACGGCTTCACGCTGAAGGTGGACGGGGAGGCGCGCACGGAGCTGCCAGGAGGCGCGGCGGTGACGCCCGGCAAGCGCACGGTGGAGCTGACCAAGGGCGACGCGGTGCTGCTGCGACGCGACGTGGAGGTCAGCGCCGGAGAGCGGCTGCCGCTGGAGCAGCTCCTGTCGGAGGCCTTCCCCCGGCGCTCGCTGTCGCTGCTCGGGGGCATGTTCACCTTCGCCGATGAGCGCAGCCGCAAGGAGCTGTTGCCGCTGGCGCCGGAGGTCGCCGTGTCGCTGCGGCTGGAGGACCGGCCGCTGCCCGACTTCGGGCTCTTGTTCGACGTGAGCTTCAGCACGGGACGGCGCGCGCTCCAGCTCCAACCCGACGACGAAATCCCTTTCCGCTACACCACGTTTTCGGCGGGCATGGCCCTGCCTTACCTGTGGCGGTGGGAACGATTGACACTGTTCGCCGGTCCTCGTGTGGCCGCCCTGTACCTGGGACGGTCCTTCGAGGTGGACACCCTGGCCAGCGGGCAGAGCTTCTTCACCGTCAGCCCTGGCGTGGTGGGAGGAATGGTGCTGCGAGTGGGTGAACGTCTGGAATTGATGACCCAGGCGCAGCTCATGCTGACGTACGTGGTGGTGGATGGAGAGGGACAGGCCGTGGGATTCACCGGCGGCTGGGCCGGTGTGGGGTATCGATTCTGATGGGTTCGAGACAACACATCGCGTTGGGAGTCGTCCTGCTGCTGGGAGCGGTGGCGTGCGGCAATCTGGAGAACGCGCCGCTGCGAGTGGGGACCATCGAAGGGCAGCTCACGGAGTTCGACCCGGCGGTGGCGCTGGTGTCCCTGGTGGGGGCGCATGACGTGCGCTCCTCGGTGGACGCGGAGGGCCGGTTCAAGCTGGAGGGCGTGCCCACGGGGCCCGCGGAGCTGTTCGTGGTCGCCACGGCGGAGAAGGCGACGCGGGTGTCCGTGAAGGTGTCGGGCGGCCAGTCGGTGAAGCTTTCGCGCGTGGCGCCCCGGGACGCGGGCTTCTTCGAGATGCGGGTGAAGGCCTCGCATGGCGAGCGGGTGGCCGGCGTGGAGGTGTCCGTGCTGGACACGCCCTTCGAGCGGCTCGTCCTGGATGGCGCGGGGCGGCTGCGCGTGGGGCCCCTGCCGGATGGGTGCTACGGGCTGAGCATCGCCGGCGTGGGCTTTCCCAGCGTCCAGGCCGAGGCGTGCGTGGGCTCGGGCGAGAAGAAGGAGCTGCGCGTCGAGCTGGAGCCCAACGCGGAGCTCGTCAACCGCTGCGGCCTGACGGGCTGCGCGGACGGCCTGGTGTGCAACCCGGGCGGCAGCTGCGTCGAGTGCCTGCTGGACGCGCAGTGCGGCGCGGGGATGATCTGCAAGGGCTTCCGCTGCGGAGCGGTGGGCCCGCGCTGCGGCGCGTGTGATGTCAACGGGGGCTGCGCGGAGGGCGCCGCGTGCCAGCTCCTCGCCGAGGGCGGGGCCACCTGCGTGAAGCAGTGCAGCGAGTCCATCAACGAGGAAGACCGCGTGGCGAACCGGTGCGAGGCGGGCTTCACCTGCCAGCAGGGAAGCTGCCTCCCGGACCCGGCGCGCTTCGAGGGCTGCCGCGCCCTGCTCCAGCTCGGCGCTGAGTGCGCGGACGACACGCGCTGCCAGAAGCTCGGCCTGCCGGATGGGGTGTGCCTGGAGAAACAGTGCACGGTGTCCTGCACCCAGGACGTGGAGTGCCCGGGCACGTCGCGCTGCGAGGACTCCGCCGTCGGCCAGGTGTGCTCACTGCGCCACTGAGGCGTCGGGAGCCCTTCGTCCGAATCACGCGAGGGGCGCCAGCACCAGGCCCTCGCGAGACAATCGCGCCACGGAGTCCAGGATGTCGGCCTCGGGCATTCCCGTGGCCGTCGCCACGTCCGACGCGGACAGTCCCTCCACCGCCATCTTCAGCACCAGCAGCGCGGCCGGCGTGGCCTCCTGGTAGTACGTCACCAGGCGCTCCGGATGACGCCAGAGCAGCGCCAGCTCGTCTCCTGCTTCGGGCCCCCGCGCCGCGCCCTGGCCCCGAGCGCGCACCCAGGCGCAGATTCGGAACGGCTGCTCCAGCACCACCAACGTGGGATTCGGCGTCAGGCGCTCCACCGGCGCGGGCGCCTCCGCTTGGGAGACGAACACCGCGAAATCGGACCACTCGAAGCGCGCCAGCGCGGGCGCGTACGGAGTCAGCCCTCGCGACGACACCGCGTCCGCGACGAAGGCCGGGAAGCCCTCGCCCACGCGGTTCACCTCATGGTGCCGCGCGGGCCGCGTCAGCGTGAAGTCCTCCACCAGCGCAAGCCACGCCTCCGCGCCCACCGCGCCTCGCAGCAACGGGAAGAGCTTCTCCAGCGCGGTGCGGACATGGCCTCGCACGAAGTCGCCGTAGATGGACACGCGCGAAGAGGGCGCGCGCCACTCCGGATGCGCGGTGTAGAGCCGCTCCAACGACTCGCCGCCCGGCCGCGCCAGGTAGCTCCCCATGCTGTCGAAGAAGTGTTTCAGCGAAGGCTTCATCGCCCCGCCCCTTCTCGCAGCGCCGCGCGCGCCAGGTCCGCCTCGTCGAGCACCGCCGCCATCGACGGGATGTCCTGGTCCCACTCGATGAGCGTCGACACCGGCCCGGTGCGCGCAAGCACGTAGCGGTACAGCGACCACACGTCGTCGCAGACGCGGTCGCCGTGCGTGTCGATGATGACGTCCGGATAGGTGGTGTGCCCCGCGAGGTGGATCTGAACCACGCGCTCCAGCGGCAGCGCATCCACGAAGGAGCGGGCGTCATAGCCATGGTTGCGCGCGTTGACGTAGACGTTGTTCACGTCCAGCAGCAGCCCGCAGTCGGCCTCCTCCACCACGTGCCGCAGGAAGTCCGCCTCCGACAGCGTGCCGCCGGGCATGTTCGCGTAGTAGCTCGGGTTCTCCAGCAGGAACGGCCGGCCCACGCGCGCCACGACTTCGCGCACGCGAGGCACCACGTGTTCGACGACGGCCTCGGTGAAGGGCAGCGGCAGCAGGTCATGCAGGTACACGCCGCCCAGCCGCGAGTAGCACAGGTGGTCCGAGAAGAACGGCGCGTCCACGCGCTTCACGAGCGCCGCGAGCCCCGTGACGTAGTCCTCGTCCAGCGCGTCCGGCCCGCCGATATCCAGCCCCACTCCGTGAGGCAACACCGGCCAGCGCTCGGCACACGCGTCCAGCGCGCGCTGGGAACGGCCTCCGAGCGAGAGGAAGTTCTCCGGGATGATCTCCACCCAGTCGAGCGTCCGCTGGGTGCGGGGCAGCTCCTCGTAGAAGCTCCGGCGCAGCCCGATGCCCACGCCCAGGGGCGAAAGGCCGTGTCTTCGCGCGTACGTCGTCGCCACCACGGTCAGCCACCTCCCCGAGAGACAAATGAACCGGGCGGCGGGAGGTGCTCTTCCCACCGCCCGGAGGTCGGCGCGAGGGGGCCGGTGCCTTCACCCGCCCCCGGTGCGCCGCGGACTACTCCTTCTTCTGGCCGTTGCAGCCGCCAGCGCCGCAGCCGTGCTCGGCGCCCTTCTCCGGAGTCGCCGCGGGGGCGCCTTCCTGCTTCTGCGCGCCGCAGCCGGCCTCGGCGCCCTTGCCGTCCGTCTTCGCGGCGCCACAGGAGCCCTCGGCGCCCTTCTCCGCGGCGGCCGGCGTGGCCTCCGCCGACTTGGTGGACGCACAGCCGGTGGCGAGGGAGGCCAGGGACAGGGTGCCGACAATCGCCGCAAGAGCCTTCGCGTTCATGGTGTTGCTTCCTTTCGGTACTGCGTTGAGGGGGAACTACGGTTTGAACTGCGTGGAGCCCCAGGCGTCGACGGAGACCTCCGCGGTCTCCCCCACCTTGAGCACCAGCGCTTCCGTCCGCTGGATGCCATAGGCCTCGAGCGGAAGCTGGAACTTCGCGCGCACGCGCAGCAGGTCACCTGGCGCGCGGTGCTTCGTCTCGGCCGACTCCTTGAGGGCCGTCGCCGTCACCTCCACCACCTCCTCGCGCGTGACACCGCGCAGGGTGAAGCGGCCCTTGCCCTTGAGCTTCACGGGCTTGCCCGGCTCCAGGGGCGCGGGCACCGCCAGGTTTGCGAACTCGAAGACGATATCGGGCGACTTCGCCGCGTCCAGCCAGCGATCATTCTGGAGATGCCCGTCGCGCGTCTCGTTGCCCGTCTTGAGGGACTTCACGGGCACGTGGAAGCGGCCACTCACCATGCCGCCCTTGAGCTCCACCCGCCCCTTCACCTCGTTGGACAGGCCGTTGATGACCTCGAGCGGAGCGTCCAGCATGAAGGCGACCGTGTCCCGCTGGTTCGGGTCATTGAAGATGTAGACCTGGGAAGCGGCGGCGGGCTCGGCCGCGAACGCGGGCACTCCCAGGAGCACGACGAGCGCCAACAGGGTTCTGGACATGGCGGACCTCATTTACGGATGTCGGGTGGCTTGCGGATGCATCCGATACGCAATTGCCCGCCCGCCGGTTACGCCCTTCCGCCTCGTCACTCATCGCGAGGCCTCGCGGGTACGCCCGACCTCCATCGCCTCGCGCAATGAGCTGTTCCGGGCCGGTATCAGCTCGATGCCCTCCGCTCCCGCCGACACACCCAGCGCTTCTAGCAGACCTTCCTGCTCCACAAAAGCCGGGCGCCGGAGGTGTCGCGCGAGCAAGCCATCGAACAGCGGCCGCCCCGCGACGGCATCCACCGCCACGCCGAATGCACCGAACGTGGAGGTGCTCCCGCGCTCCGCGAGCAACTCCAACACGTCCTCCAGTTGTCGCTGGTTTCCAGTGACACGGCGGATTTCCACATCGAGATGCAACGCGAAGAGCGCGCCCGTCCAATACGTCCCGAGCGCGAAGTCTCCGTCGGTGATGACCTCTTCCATCGTGCGGGCTCCCGCCGCGCGGCGTCCGCGCGCGAAGCCATCCACCAGCTCCTCCCAGGCGCGCTCGGCGCTCTGCCTCCCCGAGCGCGCGCGGGCCAGCTCCGTGAAGTAGGTGGCCAACCCCTCCGACAACCACGGCACGCGCGGCAGGAACGCCGGATGCGTCAGGTGGAGCAGCTCGTGCAACACCACCCAGTCGCGCGCGAAGGAGTCCGCGCTCGCCTCCTGTCCCACGAGCACGGAGATGCTCGGCGGGGAGCTCCAGAGCACCATGCCGAAGAGGCTCGGGCCCTCGCGTCCGGGCACGGGGATGACGCGCACGGTGGCGCGCGGATACGGAAACGCGCGGCGCACGGTGCGCACCTCATCCGCCGCCTGCTTCAACCAGCCACAGACCTGGGTGTCATCGACCGAGGTGAAGTGGCCGAGCACCGCCACGTCCAGCACCGCGTCCGGCAACACCACCTGACAGCGGCGCCCTCCGAAGCCATGGAAGCCCGAGTCCACCAGGTCCTCGGCGCGGAGCCGATACAGGCCGGTGTCATCCGGCTGCCAGGGCAGCAGCGCGTCCGTGCCCTCGACGACCAGCTCCACGCGCAGGTCGGGCGGCGCCTGATTGGGGCGGATGAGGTACACGCGGCCCGCGACGTTCCGTGCGTCGCCTTCGCCTCCACCCGCGAACAGGTTCGCGCCGCGCGAGCCGTGGCGCGCATCCAGGTCATAGCGGTAGCGCAGGAAGCGGATGTCCGTGGGGAGCAGGACCAGGCCCTCATCGCTCACGCGCAATTCGAGCCGCTCGCCGTCCTCGCGAAACGCGCTCACGGCGTGCACCCCACCCGGCTGCGTGAAGCGGAACGCGCGCGGAGTGCCCCGCACCAGCACCACCTCCACGTCGAGCGCATGCGTGGGCTCGCGCACGTAGGTGATGTTGTAGCGCAGCGCCGCCGGGTCCTTCGCGGCGCGCGCCCTCGGCACGCCCAGACAGGACAGCCCCAGGAGGACGAGCACCCCCAGCACCCAACGGCCGCGCGCGAAGGACATCACCACCTCCAACGACATCCCGGCCCGGAGGCGAGGTGTCGGAGAGGCGAGCACCACGCTCGGGCCTCCCTGTCCCTCAGTGTCGCTTTTTCGGAGGCGGCGCGCCGCCCGCGAGCAGGAACGCGCGCGCCGCTTCCAGGATTTCGTCCGAGAGCGGAAGGTGCTTCGTCGCCCGCGCGAGCGTCATCGCGCCGAAGAGCAGCGCCACCGTGGCCAGCGCCCGCTGTCGTCCGGTGACGCCCCCTTCACCCGGGACATGAGCCCGCAGCTCCTCCGCCAAGGTCTCCAGTCCCTGCGCGAGCGCCTCGCGGGCCTCGGGCGTCCCGCGCGTCAGGTCCGACAACACCGACGGCATGACGCAGCCCGTCTCCATGTTGTCGCGGATGTGGTGGTTGAGGTAGCGCCGCACGAAAGGGTCCAGGAAGTCCGCGCCGCGCAGCTCCTCCAGTCCTCCGAACCAGCGCACCTGCTGCTGCTGGAAGAACGCGCGCACGGACTCCGCGAGCAAAGTCTCTTTCGAGGCGAAGTGGGCGTAGAAGCCGCCCACCGTCAGCCCCGCGGCTTTCATGACGCGCTCCACGCTCGCGCCCGCGAAGCCCTCCTTCCGGAAGAGCGTCTGCGCCGCCGAGAGGATTCGCTCGCGGGTGGCCTGCTTGTGCTCGGGTGCGTAGCGCATCGTCGCGCCCTCTACTCCCGGCCGCCCGGGCCCGGGGGCCGGAACACCATGCACGTGGTGGTGCCGTGCGCGTACAGCTTGCCGTCCGCGTCCGTCAGCCGCGCCTGCGCCGTCGCCACGCGGCCTCCCACGTGGATGACTTCTCCCGTACACGTCAGCTTCCCGGTGTCCTGGGAGATGGCGCGCACCATGTTCACGTGCAGCTCCAGCGTGGTGTAGCCCGCGCCCACCGGCAGCGTGCTGTGCACCGCGCACCCGAGCGCCGAGTCCAGCAGCGTGGCCGCCAGGCCCCCGTGCACCGTGCCAATCGGGTTGTAGTGGTACTCCGCCGGCTCCACCACGAACACCGCGCGCCCCTCCGACACCTCCACCGGAGCGAAGCCCATCAGCGCCGCGATGGGTGCCCCGGGCACCTCACCCCGGACGATGGCGCGCAGGTACTCCAACCCCGACAGCGACTTCGCCGCCGCCACGCCCTCGCGAAAGTCTCCCCACGTCACCGTCCTCGTGCGCGTCCCGGCCGTCCCGTCGCTCATGGGCCCCTTCTCCTTCCTCATGGAATGATGGACACCATCATCCGGATTCCGGATATTCCACATCACCGACAATCAAAGTTGCCAGATGGGATGATGGTCATAATACAAAGAGCCATGCAGCGCACGCCACGAAAAGGAAGGCGCACGAGCGGCCGGGCCGTTCGTCTTCCTGGCGTGTCATCCAAGGGAGCGGCGGATGCAGAAGCGGCGCGTGGTGGTGACGGGAGTGGGGCTCATCAGCCCCGTGGGCACGGGCGTGGAGAAGAGCTGGGAGGCGCTGGTGCGAGGCCAGAGCGGCGTGGGGCCCATCACCCTGTTCGACGCCAGCGCGCTCGACTGTCAAATCGCGGGCGAGGTGAAGGACTTCAAGGTCGACGACTACATCGAGCGGCGTGAGTCGCGACGGATGGACCGCTTCGCCCACTTCGCCGTGGTGGCGGCGGACATGGCGCTGGCGGACTCGGGCCTGAAAGTCACGCCGGAGAACGCCGAGCGCATCGCCACCATCATCGGCTCCGGCATCGGCGGCATCTCCAGCCTGGAGGAAACGCACCGCCGCACGCTGGAGAAGGGGGCGGACCGCATCAGCCCCTTCTTCATCCTCCAGATGATCATCAACATGGCGCCCGGCTACGTGAGCCTGCGCCACGGCCTCAAGGGCCCCTCCTGGGCCCCCAACTCCGCGTGCTCCACCAGCGCGCACGCCATCGGCGAGGCGCTGCGCGGAATCCAGCGCGGGGAGTTCGACGTGGCGGTGGCCGGAGGCTCCGAGGCGCCCATCTCCCTGCTCGGTGTCGGTGGCTTCGCGGCCATGCGCGCCCTGTCCCTGCGCAACGACGCGCCCCAGGCCGCCAGCCGTCCCTTCGACAAGGACCGCGACGGCTTCGTGCTCGCCGAGGGCGCGGGCATGCTCATCCTCGAGGAGATGGAGCACGCGAAGGCCCGAGGCGCGCGCATCCTCGCGGAGCTGACCGGCTATGGCGCGAGCTCCGACGCGCACCACATCACCACGCCCGCACCCGAGAGCGAAGGCGCCCAGCGCAGCATGCGCGCCGCCCTCAAGGACGCGGCCCTCTCGCCGTCGGACATCGGCTACGTGAACGCCCACGGCACCTCCACGGACGTCGGCGACCTGATGGAGACGCAGGGCATCGCCCGCGTGTTCGGCGACGCCGCCAGCACCGTGGCCGTCTCCTCCACCAAGTCCATGACGGGCCACATGAACGGCGCGGCCGGCGCCGCCGAGGCCGTCATCAGCGTGCTCGCCCTCACCCGAGGCGTGCTGCCGCCCACCATCAACCTCCAGAACCAGGACCCGCTCATCACCCTGGACTGCGTCCCCAACGTCGCGCGCGAAGCCCGCGTCGACGCCGTCATGAGCAACTCCTTCGGCTTCGGCGGCACCAACGTCTCCCTCATCTTCCACCGGCTGATGGCTTGAGCCCCAAGCTCGGAAACGGCTCTGTAAACCGTGAATCCTGGTTTACCAATACGCAAAACCGGCTTGGCGCGCTGCGGCGGTAAACTTTTGACAACGTGCGTCGAACTCCGCCTGAAACGCACATCCGCGCGCGGATAAAGCGCAGCGATTACATGTGGTTGCGCATACTCAGGGGCCAATCGCCATGTGGACGACGACCGTTCCGTCGCCCGCCACACAGGGAGCGGCCTCAAGAAAAACGTTGATTGCAAATCGGTAAATCGATTTGCAGAGTGGTTCAGAGGGGCGAGGGCGCGAGAGGCCACGCGCACTCCGACGGGACCCGACTCAGCCATGAACGACAACGCACTGAACGCCAACGTGGGCCTGAAGCTCCGGGGCCTGCGACTCGCCCGCAATATCAAGCAGGCGGACGCGGCGAAGGATTTGGGGGTCTCCCCCGCGTATTTGAACCTCATCGAGAAGGGCAAGCGGGTGATGCCCTTCCCGCTGCTCTGGAAGGCGCTGCGGTATTTCGATCAGGACCCCGAGCAGTTCATGTCCACGCTGGGCGAGGGGCGCGTGGACGAAGCGCTCGCGAAGCTCCTGGACGAGCCGCTGCTCAAGAGCCTGGACATCGACCCGGAGTCGCTCCAGTCGCTGTCCGCGGAGCCGAAGCTCGCGGGCACCGTGGCCGCGCTCTTCAACCTCTACAAGAACACGCGCACCCAGTTGGAGAACGTGCTCGCGCAGCTCAACGTGGAGGAGCGCACGCGGACGCAGGGCGGCAGCGCGGGCAACGGCACCGTGCCGGGCGTGCGCTTCGACTACTCACCCTTCGACGAGGTGAGCGACTTCCTGGAGACGCACCGCAACTACTTCCCGGAGCTTGAAGAACAGGCCGAGGAGCTGCGGCGGGACATCAGCCTGGAGCGCCAGCTCACCAGCGGCCAGCTGATGCAGTTGCTGGAGAAGCGCTTCGGCTACCGCGTGCTCATCGACGCCTCGCCCAGCGGCTCGTCCGTGGTGCGGCGGTTGGACCCGGAGGAGCAGACGCTCACCCTGTCCCCGGACCTCACCGAGCAGCCGCTGAAGTTCCAGATCGCCGCGTCCATCGGCCTGTTGATGCTGGACAAGGAGAAGCTGGTGGAGCGCATCCTCGGCGCGGGGCGCACCCGGCACGGGGAGACGACGCGGCTCATCAAGGTGAACCTGGCCAACTACTTCGCCGGCGCGCTGATGCTGCCTTACGGGGACTTCTTCAAGGAAGTGCAGCGCACGCGCTACGACGTGGAGCTGTTGTCGAGCATCTTCGGCTCCACCTACGAGACGGTGGCCCACCGGCTGTGCAACCTGTCGGACCCCAAGCGCCCGGGCATCCCCTTCCACTTCCTGCGCTCGGACATCGCCGGCAACATCTCCAAGCGCTACAGCGGCACCGGCATCCGCTTCGCCAGCGGCGGCGGCAGCTGCGGCAAGTGGGCCGTGCACCTGGCCTTCCTCAACCCGTCGCAGCTCACCCGGCAGTACTCGATGATGCCGGACGGCACGACGTACTTCTGCTTCGCCAAGGTGCAGCTCCAGCCCACCGAGGGCTCCATCGTCAAGGGCACCGCGTACTCCATTGGCCTGGGCACCCACGCGGAGAACGCCAAGTACCTGGCCTACGGCCTGCCCACCAACGACTTGCGCAAGGATGCCATCCCCTCCGGCATCTCCTGCCGCTTCTGCGAGCGCACCGACTGCAACCAGCGCGCGGCGGCCAGCTACCGCTTCGCCTTCTCCTTCGACGAGTACACGAAGAAGGACTGCTTCTTCTCCCCGCTGCTTGGCTACGAGCAGGCCGACAAGGTGGAGAAGGAGAAGGACCGGCACCACGCCCCGCCGCCCCCCGCGGGCGCGTCCGTTCCCCCGGACGTCAATGGCACTGACCGGAGCGAGAAGCACGATTCGTTGGACAAGGCGGCCCGGCGCCGCAAGGGTGGCGACGCGTGAGCACCCACCCGCCCGACGACACCGAACGCGCCCACTTCCTCGAGGCGCTCCAGAAGCAGAAGAACGAGCTGGCCACCCTGCGCATCACCGGCTCGCCCACCCAGGTGGGCCAGGGGCTGGTGAGCCTGGCGGAGCTGCACGGCATGCTGGAAGACCATGCCGCCAGCCGCCAGTGCTACGAGGAGGCCTTCGCGATGTTCAAGGAGGCCGGCTACAAGCCGGGCCAGGCCCAGGCCTGCTTCGGACTGGGCGTGGTGAAGGCGAACTTCGAGGACCACCGAGGCGCGGTGGAGCTCATCGCCCAGGCCGCGAAGCTCTTCAACGAGACGAAGGACCGCGAGGGCGAGGCCCTGTCCCGTGCCTGCATCGGCGAGTCCCTGCGCGCGCTGGGCCAGCCGGAGGCCGCCGAGGAGAAGTACCAGGAGGCCCTCATCCTCTACCGCCAGACGCGCAACACCGAGCGCACCGCGCGGCTGCTGCTCGACATCGGCGACATCCGCATGGAGAAGGCCGAGTACGAGCCGGCTCGCAAGCGCTTCCTCGAAGCCATTCCCATGCTGGAGCAGGGAGACGACGCGGAGGCGCTCGCGCTGGGCCACCTGCTCCTGGGTGAGTCCGAGGGACTCCTGGGCAACCACGAGGGCGCGCGCACCCACCTCCTGCGCGCGGTGGAGCTGTACCAGGAGCTGCACGACCACGTGTACGAGGCCCGCGCCCGGTGGGATTTGGGCCTGTCCTGCTACTACTCACAGGACCTCCCGGCGGCGCGCAGCCACCTGGAGGCGGTGATTCCGCTCTACGAGGAGCAGAACCGCGCGGACGAGGTCGCCAAGGTGCGCAACATCCTCGCCCACTTCGCCGCGCGCGGCGCCTGAGGCGCCCACCCACCGCCCTGCTCCGGGCGCCGCATCACGCTTGGATGCCGGCGCCCACCGCCAGGGCCAACAGCCCCAGCACTCCCGCGGCGATGACGGCGTAGCGCCACTCACCGCGCAGGCCCAGCAGCGTGCCCGCCACGCCCAGCCGCGCCACCGGCGTCACCAGCAGCAGGGACGCCGCCGCCTTGCGCAATTGGTCGATGGCCACGTGCGTCGCCTCGGTGCCTGGCAGCGCCTCCAGGCCCAGCGACAGCACGAACATGCCGCCGCTCAGCACCGCGCCCACGCGCAACACCCGGGCAATCCACCGGTCTCCCGCGAGCGTCCTGTCCCGGACGCGCGTGACGCGTTGGGACGGTGCCTCGGCGAGCCCCTCGGTGATGGGCTCCGCGTCCAGCTCCGGCGCCTCGCCTTGCGCCGGGGTCGCCACCATCGCGTTCTGCCCCATCACCGCCGGGTCCGACATCGACATCGCCGCGGAGACCCGCGGCGGTTCAGCACCGTCCGGGTCGCCTTCACTCACTCCCACACGCTCGGCCACAGTCCCGCCCCTCCCTTCCACAACATCTGCCCCGCCACCGACAGCAGCACCAGTGCGAAGAGCTTCTTGAGCACCGCCGTGGGCACCTTCGGCATCAGCCGACTGCCCACATACGCGCCGGCCAGCACGCCCACCACCAGCGGAGACACCAGGGCCAGCTTCAGGTGTCCGCGCAGCGCGTAGGCGGCCACGCTCGCCGCGCCCGTCACGCCAATCATCAGGTTGCTGGTGGCGCTGGCCACCTTGAACGGCACCCGCATGCCGTAGCTCATCAGCGGCACCTTCAGCGGCCCGCCGCCCACACCCAGGAGCGCGGAGAGCCCGCCCGCCACGAACGAGCCGGAGATGCCCAGCGGGTAGTTCGTCGGCTGGTAGTCGTCCAGCGTGGCCGGCTCCCCGCGAGGTGAGCGCAGGAGGATCATCTGCAGCGCGACGTAGAGGGTGAACAGGCCGAACACCACCGCCACCATCGCCGGGGCGATGAGCGCCGCGACCAGTCCACCCGCGATGGCGCCGAGCACCGTGGCCAGTTCCAGCGTCAACCCCAGTCGGATGTCACTCAAGTGGTTGTCCACATACCCGGCCGCGGCGGCACACGAGTTGGCGACCACGCACATCAAGCTGGCCGGCACCGCCTCCTCGAGCGGCAGCCCGAAGCCGAGCACCAGCGCGGGCACCAGCACGATGCCACCTCCGATGCCCAGCATCGCGCCCAGTGCCCCCGCGAGCCCGCCCACCACCATGAGGAGAAGAACCGTCATTCGTCACGAGGATAGGAGCGTGCCAACGCCGCGCCCAGAGCCATTCCCTGGTAGGGAACAAGCTCGCCAGGACGGTTGCTCTGCATGCGAAACGACCCTGCACCCGGGGGCGATGCGCGGCGCGCTATGCGGCACGTACGCCCAGGTTTCCCTCGGGAAACGCCTCCAGGAAGCGGGCGCGCGTACGAGGTGTGAAGGTGCCCCTCGCCATGTAGCCGTGCAACCTCCGAAGGACTCCACGTGCCGACTCCAGCGCACCTTCTACCTCCTGCGCGAAGTCGAACGTGTCGTTGCGATACAGCTCCTGGAAGGACAGATGCGCGAAGGCGGGCAGCGCGCGCGTGCGGCCCATGGGGCTGGAGAGGAAGAGGCCGGAGACGTAGAGGCCGCGCACCCAGCCATCCACCTCCGCCTTGGTCGGCGCCTGCCCCACGCGTTCCTGGGACGACAGCCGCACCAGTTCGTAGATGCCCCGGCCGATGCCGCGCCATGGGAAGCCGGGACTCTTCACCACCTGACACTTCTCGCGCAGCCGGGGCGTGCCCAGGAGCTCCACGCCGTGCAGTTCGCGCAGATAGAAGAGCGTCTGGGCCCATTCGATGTCGCGGTGGGCCGCCAGGGCCCGCTCGCCGCGACGGCGGTGGCGCACCACCAGGTCGTCCACCACCGGGTGCAGCCGCCGGTCCAGGCACAGGTGCGTGAAGTAGCCGGCCAGCAGGGCCAGCCCCGGCTCGGTGCCCACCAGCGCGCCAGTGGCCACCAGCTCCGCCATCTTCAGCCCGAAGCCCACCGGCGCGCGCTCGTGATACAGCCGCGAGAACAGGGGAAGCTCCCGCTCGGGCAGGAACGCGGCGAGGCCCCCTCGGACGCCCTCGCACAGCGGCAGGTCCGGCAGCGCCACGCCGAAGCGCGCATAGGGCAGGTCCTCGGAGAGCGCGCGCACCCATTCCGCCGGCAGCTCTCCGGGGTTGGCGGCCAACCGTTCGATGGCGGTCAGATGCATCAGCAAGGTGGGCATTGCCTGACTGCTACCCAGGCCCCTGCTGCAATGCAACGCTCGAATGATATCCAGCGCTTTGCGTGCAACAAGGTGGGCGTTACAGTCCGCGCCCTCCCCTGCATCCCCACTCCCGTTCAGGAGCTCATCGGCCCATGAATTTCACCTTCGTCTCCGGCGACGCCACCCTCGCGAATGGCGACCTGCTCGTCATCCCGCTCTTCGAGGGCGAGCTGGGTGAGGGCGCCCCGGCCAGTCTGGCTTCGGCGGACAAGTCGTTGGAAGGCCGCCTGCGCGGCGCCGCCACCCAGGAGGGCTTCAAGGCGAAGGCCGACCAGTCCCTGGTGATGCACACCCTTGGCCGCACGACGGCGGGCCGCGTGCTGCTGTTGGGCCTGGGCAGCCGCGCGCGCTTCCACCCGGAAGTCCTGCGGCTGGCGTCGGGACGCGCGGCGAAGACGGCCCAGCGGCTCAAGGTGACGTCGCTCGTCGTCGCGCTGCCGACGACTCAGTCGCCCGCTGACGCGGTGCGCGCGGTGGTGGAGGGCCTGGAGCTTGGGGCGTACCGCTTCGACAAGTACAAGTCCTCCGCGCGCGAGGAGAAGGGCACGCCCAAGCCCATCAAGGTCTCTCTCGCGCTGCCCGAGGGCACCGAGAAGTCGCGCGACGTGGAGGACGCCCTGGCGCTGGCGAAGCGCGTGGCGGAGGCCTCCAACTGGGCGCGCGATTTGGTGAACGAGCCGCCCAACGCGGTGACGCCCACGGTGCTGGCCGAGGCCGCCCGCAAGTCCGCGCGCGAGCACGGGCTGAAGATCACCATCGGTGGCAAGCGCGAGATTGAAAAGCTGGAGATGGGCATGTTCCTGGGCGTCACGGCCGGGAGCACGGAGGAGCCGCGGCTCATCCACATCGTCTACACGCCGAAGAACGCGCGCGACGCGAAGCGACCGCCGCTGGCGCTGGTGGGCAAGGCCATCACCTTCGACTCCGGCGGCCTGTCGCTCAAGCCCACCGAGGGCATGGTGGACATGAAGACGGACATGGCGGGCTCGGCGGCCGTGCTGGGCGCCATGCAGGTCATCGCCTCCATCAAACCGCCCTTCCCCGTGCATGCCTTCATCGGCGCGTGCGAGAACATGCCGTCGGGCAACGCGTACAAGCCGGGCGACATCCTCACGTCGCGGCTGGGCAAGACGGTGGAGATCACCAATACGGACGCCGAGGGCCGGCTCGTCCTGGGTGACATCCTCACCTGGGCCTGCGAGCACCAGCCGTCCGCCGTCATCGACCTGGCGACGCTCACGGGCGCGTGCATCGTCGCGCTGGGCAACTACATCGTCGGCGCCTTTGGCGACAACGACGGCACCGTCAACGAGGTCCTCCAGGCCGCGCGCACCGCGGGCGAGGAGATGTGGCGCCTGCCGGTGAGCGAGCTGCAGAAGGACGCGCTGCGCTCCGAGGTCGCCGACATGAAGAACTCCGGCGAGCGCTGGGGCGGCTCCATCAACGCCGCCCTGTTCCTCAAGGAGTTCGTCGGCGAGACGCCGTGGGTGCACCTGGATATCGCGGGCCCATCCAACAGCCCCAAGGAGCGCGGCTACAACGCCAAGGGCGCCACCGGCGTGGGCGTCCGCACCCTGGTGGAGTGGGTGCGGCTGCGCGCCGAGACGCAGGCCACGCAGCCTCCCGAGGCCCCCGCGAAGCCGGCCCGCGCGGCGCGTGGCGCCAGGAAGTCCGCGCGGAGCTGAAAGCCGCGCCCCGCCTTCCGCGGCCCGTCTCTCAACGACGGGCCGCGCGCCAGACACGGTGAAGCGAGAGCCTTCCGACTCAGGGCGCCGCGGCCTGCGGCACCTTGCTGGGAGGGGGCTTGCGGTTCGGCAGCGGGCGGATGCCCTCGATGAGCGCATCCACGTTGAGGAGGTCTCCGGGCACCGCCTGCGCGGGCCAGGTGGCCAGCATCATCAGCACGCGGCCTTCCTGCCCGTCGCGCACGGCCACGCGGCCATGCACGTTGTCACCCACCTTGAAGCTGAAGCCCACCGCCGTGTCCGACAGCGACAGCGGCACCGGGTCCGTGGTGATGAAGCCCGGCTGTTGACGCAGGCCCTCCGCCAGTCGCTCGGCGAACTGGGTGGGCGTGGCCACCGCGGGCGCCACCTGGAGCACCACCTGCGCCCCGGACGACGCGTGACGCAGCACCACCGGAATCGCCAGGCCCTCCGGCGTGCGCTCGTTCGACACATCCAACTGCCATTCGTCGCTGGGACGGATGATTTCGAACCCCAGCTCCTCGTCCACGTACGGCCCGGACACGGAGGTCGTCAGCGCCTCCATCTTCCCCGAGCCACCCGTCCCAGGCTGCGCCGCGTCCGCCTTCACGGCCTGGCGCGAGCTGCTACAACCCACCGCGCCCAGCACCAGAAACCCCCACGCCAGCTTCCGCAACACACCCATGACCATCGTCCCCCGACCACGAACGCCGTGGCCGCGAACGTGGGCATGTGGCGCCTGCTAGGCCAGCCCTCCCTGGAGGGTGCGGTAGGTGTTGGACAAGCGCTCGGCCACGTCGGGAGGCAGCACGTTGCGCGCGGAGAACAGCGCGTACGAGACGATGGCGTCCAGCGCCTCCAGCGTCAGCGCGCGCGACACCGCCTCGCCCCCACTGGACAGGTTCGCTCGCAGCCGCGCCACGTCCACCCGCCCCTCCGCGCTCAGCACCACTCCCGCATACGCGTCCTCGAGCCCCGAGGGCGGTGAAACCAAGAAGCCCCGCAGCAGGTCCACGTCCTTGCCCGCGTCGCGCAGCGCGCGGTGGATGAGGGACAACAGCAGGTTGTAGCGCTCCTCCGCGGACAAGAGCTCCCAGGCCATGCCCTCCACCGCGGGCACGGGCGGCACGGGAGGCGTGGCGGAACGCACCGTCAGGTGGCCTGCCTGCACGCACTCCTCCAGCCACGTGAAGAACGCGTGGTGGCCGCTCTCGCGCACCGTGCGGAGGTCGCGCAGCGTGGTGCCCGCGCCCAGCTTCTGGAAGAAGCGCTCCTCGCCCGGACGAGGCCCCTTCGGCCCCGCTTCCGCGCGCATGTCCTCCGGATAGCGCCGCCGCCATCGCGACAGCTCCTCCGAGCGCTTGATGCCGGTGAGCACCAAATCCCGCGTGCGCTCCGGCAGCTTCACCACGTCCGCCATGGGCGCGGGGCCCTCGACGAAGAGGAAGCTGCCCTCCGTCAGCTCGAAGAGGCTCAGCACCACCTCCCGCACCACGTACGTCATGGCGCTGTAGAGGTGGGCCTCGGACACCAGGCCCTCGGAGGTGAGCACCTGGCCGATGCGCCGCGACGGCATCACGCGCGACAGCGCCTGCGTGAGCTGCGCCTGCGTCACCAGCCCCAGCCGCACCAGCACCGCGCCCAGGCGCTCCCAGCGCTCCGTGGACGTGGCGAAGACCACCTGCCCGTCCCGGAAGGACACCGTGCGGCGGACGGCGCCGTGCTGCACGGCGAGCAACCCGCTGCGAATGCCCGTCAGGACGTGGGCAAACACTTCCTCGACAGAGAGCGTCCCGAGCGTGCCAGCCAGGAAGCCGGCGAAGCCGGTGGGCTCATGGAGGAGCACCATCCCCTCCGGCCCGTGGAACCAGGCCGAGAGGGGACGGGAGGAGGACAGGCCAGCGGCGAGCGACTTCTCCAACTCCAGTGAAGTCGCCTCGCCACCGACACGGGGCGTGGCCTTGGGTTTCTGGGCCACCGCCCGTGCCCTCCGAACCGCGTGATTACTTCTGCGCCGTCGGCTTCAGCTCGGCGTCGATGATGCTCTTGAACTCTTCGACGGGCTGCGCGCCCGACAGCATGATGCCGTTGATGAAGAACGCCGGCGTGCCGCTGACGCCGACCTTCTGCGCGTCCGCCATGTCGCTCTTCACGGTGGCGGCCTTCTCACCGGAGTCCAGGCACTTGTCGAACTTGGCCTGGTCCAGCTTCAGCTCGCCCGCGTACTTCTTGAGGTTCTCCACCTGCAGCGCGGACTGGCTGGCGAACAGCTTGTCGTGCATCTCCCAGAACTTGCCCTGGTCATTGGCGCACAGCGACGCCTCGGCGGCCTTCTGCGCCTCCTTGTGGAAGTCCAGGGGGAACTGGCGGAACACCAGCTTCACCTTGCCGTCGTAGTCCTTCATCACCTGGTCCACGGCGCCGATGGCGCGGCTGCAGAACGGGCACTGGAAGTCGCTGAACTCGACGATGGTGATGGGCGCGTTGTCCGGGCCCTTCGACGGGCCGACGGCGGAGACCGTCTTGCGCTCGGCGGGCGGACGCGGCGGCTCCGGCAGCGTAATCGTGACGTTGGCGTTCTTGCGCAGCTCCGCGAAGAGGGCCTGCGCGCGCTCCTGCTTGGGCTGCTGCGTGAGGAACTCGAGGATCTGCGGCTTCATCTGCTCGAACGTCGAGCCCGGGGGCAGTTGGCCCGCGGCGCCGTCGTAGACTTCCTTGATCTTCTCCTCGGTGGGCGCGGGAACCTTGTCGTCGATCTCCGCCTTGAGGAACGCGTCCTGGGTGATGCCGCGCTTCTTGGCCTCGGCGTCGACCAGCTTCTCCGTCACCATGCCCTCGAGGCCGCGCTTGCGAATCTGGAACTGCTGCTTCTCCAGATTGGCCAGGGGCTCCTGAACGCGGTCGTTGAGTTCCTTGTAGGTGATCTTCTGGCCGTCCCCGAAGGTGGCGACCACGGTGTCCGGGGTGGGCTCACCAGCGGCGGCCTGGGTTGCGGGAGCCTGCGCGGTGACCGGCGCCTTCTCCTTGTTGCAACCGGCGGTGAACGAAGCCGCCAGCAGCGCGGCGAGGATGACGGTGGTTGGACGCATGGGCATGAGCCCGCGACTTAGTCGAGCCAGCCCCGACCTGCAAGGAAATGCCAAACCAACTCAGGCGACGAGCGGCTCCAGCTCCAGCGCGCCAGCCAACCCCGGCAGACCCAGCTCCAGGCCCTCCACGTCGCGGCGACGCGCGGGGACAATCTCATAGCAGCTCGGGTCCGAAAGGACCTTGCGAACCAGCTTGTGATTGAGCGCGTGGCCCGTCTTGTAGGCCGTGAGGTGGCCAATCACGGGGCGGCCGAACAGAGACACGTCACCGATGGCGTCGAGAATCTTGTGACGCACGAACTCGTCGGTGAAGCGCAGCCCCTCCGGATTCAGGATGGAGACCTCGTCCACGACGATGGCGTTGTCCAGCGAGCCGCCGCGCGCCAGGCCCAGCTTCTTCAGCTTCTCCACGTCGCGCAGGAAGCCAAACGTGCGCGCGCGGGAAATCTCCCGGGAGAAGTCCCGGTCGCTGAAATCCAAATCAAACGCCTGACCCTGGATGACCGGGTGTTCGAAGTCGATGGTGCAGCTGATGCGGAAGTGGCGCGACGGGGTGAGCGAGGCCTGCTTGTCGCCATCCACCACCGACACGGGCTTGCGGATGACGAGCAGCTCCTTGGGCGCGTCCAGCTCCCGGATGCCCGCGTCCTGGATGAGGGCCGCGAACGGGGCGGCGCTGCCATCCATGATGGGGACTTCGGGGCCGTCCAGCTCCACCCGGGCGTTGTCGATGCCCAGGCCCGCCATGGCGGACATGAAGTGCTCCACCGTCGCCACCTTCACGCCGTCGCGGCCCAGCGTCGTCGCCAGCGCCGTGTCCACCACGTACTCCGCCAGCGCGGGGATGCTCACCGGCCGAGGCAGGTCCGTGCGCACGAAGACGATGCCGTGCCCCGCGGGCGCCGGACGCAGCGTGAGCGTCACCTTCGCGCCCGAGTGGAGCCCGATGCCCTGGAGGCTGGCGGTCTTCGAGAGGGTGCGCTGGTTGTAGGAAGACGGGGGCATGTCGGTGTCGCCTCGTGGCTGCTCGTGCTGCGGGACTTCCGAACGGTCATCTGGCCAGATGGCGCCGGAATCGTTCAACAGTGGTCTGACGCGACGCGCAGATTCAGCAAATGGCATGCCACGACAGTGTGACAGCCTGCCTTCCGTGGTGGGGGGCTTGGATGCCGCGAACCCCTTGGAACGGCTGGCATTTTTCTGACATCGCGGTGGGTGCCCATCGTGGCCAGCCACCCTCCCCCCGTCCGAGGGTTGGTGAATTCACCCGGAACCGTGACATTGGTGTCCGGGAATTCTTCACCGCCTCACCCGCCGCCCTGCCCCAATGACGCGCTTCGCGATGAAGCGTGTCTTCCATGCAACACGGGGGCGTCCATAGCGCAAGGAACTGGCTGGAAGCAAACACGCCCCGTACGAGCACACCCCGTGGGGGGTTGCGTCATACGGGGCGCGTGGGCGTGGGTCGAAAAAGTCCCCGCTGGGAGCGTCAGCGCGAAGGGAGCGCGACAAAGCGGTCGCGGAGGGCCTCGGCGTCCTGGCGGTCGAACCCCCTGCCCTGGAGGAGGGTGCGGCGGCTGACGGAGTGGAAGGTGGACTCGAGCGTCTGGCTGAAGCGGCGCAGGTCCTCGGCGAGCCGCGTGCGGATGCCCGGGCCCTCCGGCGGCCAGGGCAGCTCCACCAGGAGCGCGGTGAAGCGGTCGAAGGCGTCGTAGTCCGCGTAGCGCAGGAGCTGGTAGCCGCCGTCGTGGAAGTACGCGAGGAAGCTCTTGAGCACGTCCAGGGCCCGCTCGGCGGAGGGGACGTCGTCGGCGCGCAGGTGGCTCTCGGCGGCGCGGCACAACTGGGCGTACACCCACAGGTCCTTGCGCAGCCGCAGCGCGGCGTCCTGGGGGCTCACCAGCGCGTCGAAGACGCCCTCGGACAGGCCGCCGTTCGGCGCCAGCGCCTCCACCAGCGCGACGACCTGGGTGCGCAGGAGCGACGTGAAGGCGGCGGCGGCGCGAGCGGGCGCGTCCGGCTCCTTGTCCACGTGGGCCAGCACCTCGCGGCCGATGCGCTCCGACTCCTTGGCCAGATCACGCGCGGTGCGCAGGGCCGCGGCCTGGAGCACCTTGGAGCCCGCCTTGGGCGACAGCTCCGCGTGGAGCCAGGTGGCCAAGGCATGCGTCTCGCTGCGGACCAGGGCGAGCACCACCCGCACCCTCCGGGGCACCGGTGGCGTCCCCTCCGCGTCCACGTACGTCAGGTAGTGCAGCAGGCGGAACAGGCCCAGGAACGCGGTGGTGAAGCCCGCGCGCTGCTCCTCTGGGAGCTGTGCCAGCAAATCCAGGAGGCGCACCGAGCGCAGCCGGTCGTACTCGACGCGGAACTCCAGCGGCCGGAAGGGCCGGAAGTAGCGGTTGAGGACGATTTCCTTCAGGGCCAGCTTGCCCAGGTCCTGGAAGAGGTTGAGGCGCGCGGTGGGCAGTTGGAGCAGGTGGTCCAGGAGGTTGCGCAGCGCGTCCAGGTCCTCGCGCAGCACGAAGAGGCTCTCCGGCGGCGTCTCCTGGTCCAGCTCTTCCTCGATGAGTGCGCGACGCACCCGGTCATCCGCGAGCTGGGTCTCCACGTACTTGCGGAAGACCATCTTCTGGTCGCTGTCCGGGTCCTGGAGGTGACGTGCGACACGGATGGCGCGGTCCATGGCGTCGCGCACGTCCACCAGCTCCTCGTGGAAGTCGCGGGTGACGAGCGGCCGGTCCTTGGCGTCCACCACGGTGGTGAGGTTGAGGTAGCGCTCCACCGCGCGCAGGAGCATCTCGAACTCGAAGAGCAGCTCCTCGCGGCCGTCCACGGGGACGTTGCGCAGCCAGCGCTCGCGCTCGGCGAGGAAGCCCGCGCGCGATGTCTGGGAGGCCCGCATCAGGTCCGCGTAGAAGTCACGCGCGACGCGGAGGGTGGTGAGTCCGGAAGCGGGAGACGCGGGAGTGGTGGCCTGGCTCATGGCTCGCGGGTTTCAGAAGAGACTGCCCTGGGGCGTGGGCGGTAGCGGCTTCTTGAAATACTGGTAGGTGCGGTGCGTGGCCATCCGGCCCCGGGGCGTGCGCTGCAGGAAGCCTTCCTGCATCAGGAAGGGCTCGTAAACGTCCTCGATGGTATCGCGTTGTTCGCCCACGCTGGCGGCGATGGTCTCCACACCCACCGGGCCGCCCCCGAACTTGTCCAGGATGGTGAGCAGGATTTTACGGTCCATGGAGTCCAGGCCGCTGGCGTCCACCCCCAGCCGGTCCAGGGACTTCTTGGCCAGGTCCAACGTGATGGTGCCGTTGCCTTCGACCTCCGCGAAGTCGCGAAGCCGGCGCAGGAGCCGGTTGACGATGCGGGGCGTGCCGCGCGAGCGGGTGGCCACCTCGTGGGCGGCCCCCTTCTCCAGGGGGATGCCGAGGATGCGCGCGGAGCGGTGGATGATGAGCTCCAGGTCCTTCGCGTCGTAGTACTCCAGCCGCTCCTGAATCTGGAACCTGTCGCGCAGGGGCGAGGTGAGCAGGCCCGTGCGCGTCGTCGCGCCGATGAGCGTGAAGGGCGGCAAGTCAATCTTCATCGCCCGGGCGGCCGGCCCCGTGTCGATGGTGATGTCCAGCCGGAAGTCCTCCATCGCCGGGTAGAGGTACTCCTCCACGGCCGCGTTGAGCCGGTGGATTTCGTCGATGAAGAGGACGTCGCGCGCGTCCAGGTTGGTGAGCAGGCCCGCCAGGTCGCCCTTGCGCTCCAGCGCGGGGCCGCTCGTCACGTGGATGCCCACGCCCAGTTCGTTGGCGATGATGTGCGCCAGCGACGTCTTGCCCAGGCCCGGGGGCCCGGAGAACAGACAGTGGTCCAGGGCCTCGCCCCGGCTGCGCGCCGCCTGCACGTACACCTTGAGCTTCTCGACGACGAGCCCCTGTCCCACGTACTCGTGGAACGAGCGCGGACGCAGGGAGGCCTCGAGCCGGACGTCCTCCGGGAGGACCTCTTCGGAGAGAGTGTCGGACTTCCTCGCCATGACCATGGGACCCTATACAGGAAGGCCGCGCGTGTCGCCCACATCCTCGGGCGCTGGACCCGGGGGCCCGGCAGGCCAGGGAGCTCTCACGGTCATGATGGGTTTGCACGCCACGCCCCGAGTCATCCATGAGCCAGCAGGCGACCTGCGCCGCCCCCATGTGCGAGCGGCTTCGCCGCCGGTGAGGAGGGGTGCGCACGGAGACTGGGGGAGCGTGTGGACTGGCGGACGCTCGGGTGAAACACGCGGCCGTTGCCTGGCTTCCGCGTGGCCGGCCCGGAGAACATGGCCCCCCCGAGTCCCGTTCGTCGCGCCGGTCTTCGACCTCTTGCTGTCACGGTGAAACCATGAGCCAGAGCCCCGCGTTCCGCCCCCTGCCCTTCCTCGCGGAGGCTCACGCCGAGCCCCTGCCGGGCCCGCGTCTCCAGAAGCTGCGCCGCGCGACACTGGAGGCACGGGAGCGCTTCGTCCAGGAGGGCCCCGTGGCGGCCGTGGCCACGTGCGAGCTCGTCACGTTTCCATACCCCTCGCTGTTCGCCTTCAGCGGGGCGGCGCTGTCACCGGCGCCATACGTGATGATGACCAACCGCATGCAGGTGGTGCAGTTCGTCGACGCCCGGGGCGAGCGGCGCACGCTGCTCTTCAATCCGTCCGACTACGAGCGAGGCGTGGCCGCGCCATTCTACCACGCGCTGCGCGAGCGCTACGGCGGCTTCGTCTCCGACAAGGTCATGTCGACGAAGCACGGCACGGTGCAGAGCCACCTGGCCTCGCTGGGGCTGACGCCCGCGGACGTGGACTACCTGGCCTTCGACCACCTCCACATCCAGGACCTGCGCGGGTGGCTGGGCGGTGAAGGCATCTCCGCGTACTTCCCCCGCGCGAAGCTGCTGGTGCAGCGCGCGGAGTGGGAGATGGTGAAGGAGCTGCACCCCATGCAGACGGTGTGGTTCGTCCCCGGAGGCACCGAGGTGCCGGCCGAGCGCGTGGTGCTGCTCGACGGGGACACCTGGCTGGGCGTGGGCGCGGCCTTCCTCAGCACGCCGGGACACACGCGCGGCAACATGTCGCTGGCGGTGGCGACGTCGCGCGAGGTGTTCGTCGTCAGCGAGAATGGCGTGGCCACGGAGAGCTACACGCCGCTGTTGTCCGCCATCCCCGGGGTGCGCCGCTTCGCCGAGCACATGGGCTGGGAGGTGGTGCTCAACGGCAACACGCGCGAGGACTCGCTTTCGCAGTACTCGTCCATGGTGGTGGAGAAGCTCTTCGCGGGGCACTCCGCGGTGGAGGGGGCGTTCATCAACTTCCACCCCTCCTCGCTGCTGACGTCACACCTGCTCTCGCCGGGCCTGTCGCCCACCATCGTCCTGCCCGCGCCCAACTTCGGCGACGTGCGGCCCACGCCCGCGAGCCGACGCGCGGCCTGAGCTCAGCAGCCCCGCCCGTCCGAAGCAGCCCCGCCGAGGCACTGCCCGAAGAGACGCAGGGGCGCCACCCACAGCGCCTCGTCCGTCAGCGTCTCGCCGGCGAGGAAGAACAGCTCCGAGCCCAGGCGCACGAACGAGTACGGGTCCGACGACGACGCCCCCGGGGCGATATCCGTCAGCCGGCGCGTGTTCCACAACCACCCGTCGCTCATCCACGCCTCGCGGCCGTGGAGGACGGTCTTCGCGGAGAAGAACAGGGAGCCGTCCTCCGCGACCAGACTCTCCGGCTCGCTGCCCTGCTCGCCCCACTGGAGGTCCCAGACCATCCACGTCCCCAGGAGCGTGCCGTCGCTGCGCCACAGTTCGCGCCCGCGCCAACCGTCCTCGGCCGCGAAGTAGAGCACGCCGTCCATCGCCACCAGGTTCGACGGCAGCGAGCCCTTGGGCCCCGGCCAGATGTCGCGCACCACGCGCGTGCCCGCCGCCGTGCCGTCGCTGCGCCACAGCTCTCCACCATGGCGCGTGTCGCCCTGCTCTCCGAAGACGCCGTCCGCGCCCGCCATGAAGAACACCTGGCCATTCATCGCCGTGAACGACGAGGGGAACTCGCCGGAGAAGTCCCGCACCCGCGTCGCGGAGCCCTGACGCTCCGACGCCACCCACAGCTCCGCGGTGTCCGTGCCCACGTCCCGCAGGAAGAACAGGCGACGGCCCGACGCCGTCAGCGAGGACAACACTCCCACCGCGGACTCGTGGAGAATGCGCGCCTGGCCCTTGGAGTCCACCGACCACAGCACCGCCGCCTCGGACGAGTACGTCACCAGCGCGAGCTGGTCCCCCCACGCCGTCAGCGATGTCAGAAGCAGCGAGCCCGGCCCCGGCGCGAACTCGCGCACCAGCCGCGTACCCGCCTCCGTGCCATCCGTGCGCCACAGCTCCTGGCCGTGCGCGAAGTCCGTCGCCGTGAAGTAGACCCAGTCGCCCACGCGGGTGAGTGCCCCGGGCGCCGAGCCGCGCTCGCCGGGCAGCACGTCCTTCACCATCACCGTGCCCGTATCCGTTCCATCCGTGCGCCACAGCTCGGGCCCGTGCTCGCCATCATCCGCGACGAAGAGCACCCACGACGCGAGCGGCGTCAGGAAGCGCGGCACCGAGCCCATGCCTCCCGGACGAAGGTCCTTCACCACGCTCGCGCAACCCGCGCGGCCCTTGCTGCTCCACAGCTCGCGCCCCAGGCCCTCCGCCTCCGCACTGAAGAACAGGCGCCCCGCGCCCCTCGACAGCCACTCCGGCTTGGAGCCCGGCACCTGCTCCGGTCCGCAGGCTCGGCGCGCCTTCTCCTCGTCGGTCTCTCCCGTCGCCGCATCCACCGAGGACCGGACCGACGCGATGGCCTCGCCACCCCCCACTTCAGCGGCCGGGCCACACCCCACCCCGATGAGACTTCCCACGAGAACGGACACGAGCACCGGGACGCCACGCCATGCCTTCATGTGAGCAACTCCTTGTCCTGGGTGGGGCTCCCGCCTCCACCGCTGTAGCTGGAAAGTGTCACTGCTGGCGGAACTGGCTACCCATGGTGGGAAGTGAGGGGCCCAGGCTGTCCGCCATCCTGCGACGCACGCCGACCCTTGCCGCCAGGCCGACAGAGGGCTCGTCGGACCCCCGACCGTTTCGGTTTCTTAGAGGAAAGAAGCTTGTGCGGGCTGGTCCGGGAGGTCCCGAATTGGCCACCCGGTCACAACCGCGTCGCTAAAGGTCCAGAACTCTTCAGGCACCTGCCCGGAGGGACTTGAGGGCCTCGCGGAAGAGCGTCTGGAAGGATGCGTCGGCGCCGAGCCTGGTGATGGCCAGCTCCGCGGCCTTCTCCGCCTGCGGGGGCTTGTAGCCAAGGTTGAGCAGGGCGGAGACAAGGTCGGATTGCGCCCCCTCCGACTGGGCCACCGGGGCCGTCGTCCCCCGGGAGACCGCCTCCAGGTGGACGTTCTTCATCTTGTCCTTGAGCTCCAGCACCAGCCGCTCGGCGGTCTTCTTCCCCACGCCGTGAATCTTGGCCAGGCGCGCCACCTCACCGCGCGACAGGGCCGCCACCAGCTCCGGCACCTCCATGCCCGACAGCACGCCCATCGCCATGCGGGGGCCCACGCGGGAGACACCGTTGAGCAGAAGGAAGACCTCTTCCTCGGCCCGGGTCAGGAAGCCGAACAGGTCGAAGGCGTCCTCGCGCACCACGGTGCGCACGCGCACGTCCACCGCCTGGCCCTCTGGAGGAAGCTTCCCCAGGGCCAGCGTGGAGAAGTTCACCAGGTAGCCCACGCCCTGCACGTCGATGACGGCGCTCTCGGCATCCTTCTCCAGCACCACGCCTCGCAGCCGAGCGATCATCCCGCCTCCGGGCGCCGGTAGGACGGCGCCAGTCTGTCCGCGAGCAGCGCCGCGGCGCCCTTGCGCTTCTTGCCAGCCGTGCTCGCCGAGGGGACGGCGGCGCGACCATGGTTGAGGTGACACAGCGCCACGGCCAGGGCATCGCTCGCGTCCGCGCGCCCCAGGTCCACGGCCTCCAGCTTGAGGAACGTCCGCACCATCCGAGCCACCGCGTCCTTGCCGTCCGCGCCACCGGCGCCCACCGACTTCTTCACCTTCGCGGGCGCGTACTCGAAGACGGGCAGCGACACCTGGGCCGCCGCCAGCAGCGCCACGCCGCGCGCATGTCCCAGCACCAGCGCGCTCCGGGCATTGCGGAACGTGAACAGACCCTCCACCGCCACCGCCTCCGGACGGAAGAGCGCGAGCTGCGCGCTCAGCGCGGCATGCAGCTCCTTCAGGCGGAAGGCCAGCGGCGCCTTTTCATCCACCTTGATGACGCCGTGGCCCACATGCACCAGTCGGCCTCGCTTCTCTTCCACCACCCCGTAGCCCATGAAGCGGCTGCCAGGGTCCACTCCGAGAACGCGCACCGTTCACTCCGTTCCACCGACCGCTATTGCGACAGGGACTCCATCAGCGACTCGTCTATCTCGAAGTTCGCGTGCACGTTCTGCACGTCGTCATTGTCCTCGAGCGCGTCCAACAGCTTGAGCATCTTCTTCGCATTATCACCGTCGAGCTGGACGGTATTCTGCGGCAGGTACGCCCACTTCTGCTCGCCCAGCGGCAGGCCTCCGGACTCCAGGCCCGTGGCCACCGTGTGCAGGTCCGCCGGCGCGGTGCGCACCTCGAAGCCGTCCGAGCCCTGGGGCACGACGTCCTCCGCGCCCGCCTCCAGCGCCTTCTCCAGCACCGCGTCCTCCTCGGGGCCGGGCTTGACGGTGACGATTCCCTTCTTCTGGAACATCCAGGCCACCGCGCCCTCGGCGCCCAGGTTGCCGCCGTGGTGGCCGAACGTCGAGCGCACGTCGGCCGAGGTGCGGTTGCGGTTGTCGGTGACGCACTCGACGAGGACGGCCACGCCGCCGGGGCCGTAGCCCTCGTACATCACCTCTTCGTAGCGCTCCCCTTCCAGCTCGCCGGTGCCCTTCTTGATGGCACGCTCGACGGTGTCCTTGGGGATGTTGGCTTCACGGGCCAGGCCCAGCGCCACACGCAGACGCGGATTGCCAGCGGGGTCTCCGCCTCCCAGTCGCGCGGAGACGGTGATCTCCTTCACGACCTTCGAGTAGAGCTTGCCCTTGGTCGCGCCCATCGCGGCCTTCTGGCGCTTGATCTTCGACCACCGATTGTGACCGGACATGAAGGTGTCGCCTCTGGGCGGCCTTGTCTCCCAGCCCGGGGCGCGGAGTCAAACCTTCAGTCCGGCTCCTCTCGCGGCGCCACCGGAGGGGGCTCGACGCAGGGCGTGGGCTCGAAGAACCCGAGCACTCCAGCCCCACCGCGTGCCCGCTCCCGTTCCTCGATGAAACACGCGGGCACCAGCACGCCCAGCGCGAACAGGCGAGTGGACGCTTCGTACGCCACCGCCTCCGGGTAGCGGCACTCCAGCAGCACCGCGCGCACCGTGCGTCGTCCATCGAACAGGCGCACCACTTCGCCCACGTCCTCGGGCAGCGCGGGCAGCTCCTCCGACAGCCGCGCGAAGTCCACCGTGAGCCGCGAGGCCAGCGGCAGGCCGCGCGCCCTCAGCGCATCGAAGCGCTCCAGCGCCGGCAGCACCGTCTCGCACAGGTGGGCCCGGTCCATGGAGAACGAGCCCTTGTGCAGCTCCGGCCCCAACGCCACCGCGTATGCGCCGCTGGCGAAGCCCAGCATCCGGCGGAACGCGAGGCTGCCGCGCTCGCCATGAAACATCGCGTCGACGACGAGGCCATGACGGAAGGAGAACCATCCCTCCCCCTCCGCCAGGACGAGCCGCCCGGAGCGCACGCCCGACAGCAGCGCCCGCGTCATCCGGGGAAGCGGCAGCCTCGCGGTGTGCGACTCGAAGGTCGCCGAGCCCGTCGCGTGCCCCGACTTGAGCCGCGCGAGCGACACCACGTCCTCCACGTCCACCGGACGCGTCAGGTAGTCATCCGCGCCCACGCCACCGGCCAGGTCACGGTGGAAGTCCTCCTCGTGCCGCGACAACAACAACACCGGCAGGTGCGCGGTGCGCGCGTCCGCGCGAATCTGTCCGCACAGGCCGAAGCCATCTCCGTCCGGCAGCTCCACCTCCGCGATGACCAGCCTGGGCAGCGGCCCCTCCGAAGCCAGCGCCTCCAGCGCGGCCTGCGCCCCACCCACCATCAGCGCCTCGAAGCCCGCCTCCACCAGCGCCGCCGCCAGCGCGGCCTGCGCGACCGCGTCCGAGTCCACCAGCAGCACCCGCGCCCGGCTCCGGCCTCCGCGACGACGCGCCCCCACCTCCGGCACCACCGGGGCTGTCGACGCATTGCGCTCGGGGAGCTGTGTAAGCGCGGCAGGCATGGATACCGAATTATTCCAGCGAAGCCTGATAGATTGGCAACCTGGACACAAGTCCTCGGAATCGTTGAGTTTCGGTAACAAACAGGTCGCGGTAGGGTGCGCCGCATGACGCGCTCAGTCTCCTCCTGGCTCCTGTTGTCCGCGATGTCGCTGGCCTCCGCCTCCGCCGCCCAGGAGGCGACGGCCGGGCAACCCGGGGCGGAGGGCCGCGTCGAGCAGCTGTCCGCCGCGTCCGAGGAGAATCCGCACGGGGCGGTGATTGCGCCGGTGACGCTGCCGGCCGGGACGACGTCGCTGTACGGCTACGCGGGCGCGCCGGAGATCGGCGTGGGCTTCCGGCAGGGCATCTCCAGCGTCGAGTTGGAGGCGCGCGCGCGGCTCAACTGGTTCCAGCTCTCCGCGGCGTTGGAGCTGGTGGGGCGACTGAAGGTGCTGGAGCGCGGCTCGGTGTCACTGGCGCCGACGCTGGGGGTGGGCGTGGTGTTCAACACCGGCGCCACGTACATGGACGACCAGAACGCCTCGGGCGTGCTGCTGCGACTGTCCCCGGGACTGGTGGCGGGCTGGAAGGTGGCCGACACGGTGACGGTGCTGGGGCTGGTGGACCTGCCCTTGGACATCGGCATCTCGAAGGGGGAGCAGCGGCGCTTCCAGGCGCTCGGCGGTGGCGGCGTCGAGGTGTACCTGGGCAGCAACGTGTCGGTGCTGCTCGCGGGGCAGCTCGGCACGGACACGTTCCGGGAGCGCGCGGGCCTCACCGACACACGGCTGGGCTGGGCGCTGAAGGCGGGCCTGGGCGCGCGCCTCTTCTGACTCACGTCAGGCCGAAGCGCTCCAGCTTCTTGAGCAGTCCCTGGCGAGACAATCCCAGGGCCTCCGCCGAGTGCGTGCGGTTGCCACCGAAGCGCTTCAGCGCGTCTTCGATTTCGCGACGCTCCAGCGCCTCCACTTTGGCGGCCAGCGTGGTGGCGCCCGGGGCGCTCGCGCGAGGTCGCTCGCTGCCGGTGAAGGACAGGTCCTCGGGCTGGAGCTCGCGGCGCTCTCCGGCCAGCACGGTGGCGCGTTGCATCTCGTGACGCAGCTCACGCAGGTTGCCCGGCCAGCCGTGTGACGCGAGCGACTCGGCCGCCGCATCCGACAGCAATCTCGCGCGGCCATCCGGGCACAGGTGCGCGCACTGGTTGAGGAAGTGCTTGGCCAGGAGCGGCAGGTCGGAGGCGCGCTCACGCAGGGGCGGCAGCCGAAGCTCCACGCCCTTCACGCGCCAGTAGAGGTCCTCGCGGAAGGTGCCATCCTGGAGCATGCGTCCCAGGTCCTGGTGCGTCGCGGAGATGAGGCGGATGTCCACGTGCACGGGCAGGTCCGCACCCACCGGCAGGATGTCGCCCGTCTCCAGCGCGCGCAGCACCTTGACCTGGAGCGACGGCGTCATGTCGCCCAGTTCGTCGAGGAACAGGGTGCCGCCGTCCGCTTCCGCGAAGAGGCCCCGGTGGTCTCTCGTCGCGCCGGTGAAGCTGCCCTTCACGTGGCCAAAGAGCGCGCTCTCCAGCAGCGTCTCCGGAAGCGCGCCGCAGTTGACGGGGATGAAGGGGCCCGCGTGGCGCCGGCTCTTCTGGTGTACCAGGCGCGCGAGCAGCTCCTTGCCGGTGCCGTTCTCCCCCGTGATGAGCACGGGCAAATCACTGGCGGCCACGCGCTCGGCCAGCGACAGGGCGGCGAGGAATGGAGCGCTCTGCCCCACCATGGCCGCGTCTCCCGCGGCCCGCTCCAGGGACGTGCGCAGCGCCTCCACCTGGCGCTCCAGCGCCACCCGGGCCAGCGCGCGCTGCACCACGACGAGCAACACGTCCGGGTCCACGGGCTTGGTGAGGAAGTCGTAGGCGCCGAGGCGAATCGCCTCCAGCGAGTGCCGCGTGTCACCCACCCCGGAGACGACGATGACCTTGGTGCCGGGCCGGGCGTCGAGCAGCGCGGCCAGTCCCGCGAGGCCCGCGGAGACGCTGCCATCCGGAGGCAACATCAAGTCCAGCAGGACGAGGGGAAAGGGGCGCGCGTCGAAGGCGGCGCGAGCGGAGGGACGGTCTCCCGCCTCCACCACCTCGTAGCCCGCGTCGCGTAGCAGGCCTCCGTAGACCTTGCGGAAGGCGGAGTCGTCGTCGACGAGCAGCAGTGGATGGGCGTGCGCCATGGAGTGGACTCAATCCGGCAGGGGGGCCTGGCGCGGCGTACCCAGAATCTCCAGGGTGCGCATGGCCACCTGGATGAGCGTCTGGGCGCACGGCTCGCAGCCACCGCCACAGCACCGGGGCCAGCGGCCCTCGGGGTTGCGCAGCAGCGGGCGCACACAGGACTGGTAGTAGCTGGGCAGGCCCAGCTCCTCACTGGCGCGGGCCAGCGCGGAGTCGAGCGGCGACGGTGTGGACTCGGTGACGTCGGACACACCCGCTTCATAACAGCGGAGCGGGAGGGAGCGCAGCGGGGAGGCACGTTCGTCCTGCTGCGAGGGACAAGAAGAGGCAATGGCCTCCTCCTGTCGGGGGCTTACAACAACAGCCCCTGTGTCGGTCCGGAGGGCGTCCCCGACTCGGGTTGGCACCGGGCGCACCAGTGCGTGTTGCGACCTCCGACACGCTCGTGGCGGATGGGCGTGGCGCAGCTCGGACACGGCGCGCCGGTGCGCTCGAAGACATTGCGCCGGTGCCTCGCCTGTCCCTTCACCCCGAACAAGTCCCGCTGGGTGCCTCGCAGCGACAGGCCCTCTTCGAGTACCTCGCGCATCGCTCGATGCAGCCGCGTCAGCTCTTCTCGCGTGAGCGACGTCGCCAGGCGACGGGGGTCCAACTCCGCCTTCCACAGGCTCTCATCCGCGTCTCGATTCCCCAGCCCCGCGATGACACGCTGGTTGAGCAGCACTGTCTTGAGTGGACTCCTGCGGCGCGACAGTCGCCTCGCCAGGTGGTGCACGGAGAAGTCCGCATCGAGTACCTCCGGCCCCAGCTCCTCCAGCTTCAGTCGCGTGCTCAGCTCGGTGGTACGGGCCACCGCCATGCGCGCGTAACCCAGGGTGTCCGTGAGCCAGAGTTCCTCATCCGCGTCGAGCTTCAGGACCACCAGACTCTCGGCTGGACGCTCACTGCCCACGGGCCGCAGCGACAGCGAGCCCCAGAGCATGAAGTGGACCGCGAGCGTCTGTCCGTCTTCCACATGGCCCCCGACATCGAGGGGACCTCCGCGCGCCATCCAGTCCTTGTTCCCCGGACAGTGACGTCTTCAGCCGCGCACCACCACCTCGCGCACCTCGCGAGACACCTCGCGCACGTCCACCTTCACATCGAGGAAGTGCGCCATCGTCTCCAACTGCGTCACCGAATGCCCATCCAGCGGTAGCGTGCGGAACTCTCCGCCTCGCGCCAGCGCGAACAGCAGGAGCAGCTGGTCGCACAGGTGCTCGCCCACCGGGACTTCCGCGTCCAGGTAGCGCTTCACCTCGCTGGCCACCTCCTCCGCGACGACTTCGGCGCGCTTGCCGCGTTCTCCGAAGCCCGTGAAGACCTCGGTGACGTGCTCACTCTCCACCTCCGCCACCAGCACGTTGCCCGGGCCCGTGGTGCGCTTGAGCTCCTCCACCCGCAGCTCATCCGGACGCCACTTGAGCAGCGCGCCCGCCGTCTCCATCTCCCGCTTCGCCACGTCGAAGGGAATCATCGCCACCACCGCCTTCACGTCGCGGCGCAGCACCCGCCCGCGCTCCAGCAACGAGAAGGGCTTCATCGACCCCGGCCGCACGTCCACGCGGAACTTCCCGCCACCCGCGGGGAAGAAGCCAGGACGCTCCAGCGTCGCCGCGACGTCCGGGCCCAGCTTGCGCAGAATCGGCAGATACGCGCGGGTGAGGAAGTCGAACGGCGGCGCCGCCGGGTTGTGCGTCCCACCCTCCAACATCAGCGTAGAAGGCTCCTTCGCGGCCAGCAGCGCGGGAAGCACCGTCTGCAACACCAGCGTCGCGCTGCCGGCCGTGCCCACCGCGAAGTGATAGTTGCCCGCCGTCAACGCGCGCGGACGGAACGTCAGCTCCTTCGAGCCCAGCTCCGCGCCGGAGACTTCCGCGGCGCCCACCGCCTCGGCGGCCTTCACGCCCGTCAGGTGCTGTCGCAACAGGCCCGGCTTCGCGCGGCCCGCGCGGATGTTCGTCATCGTGAAAGGCGTCCCCGTCACCAGCGACAACGCCAACGACGTGCGCAGCACCTGGCCGCCGCCCTCTCCCCTGGAACCATCGATGCGCAGCATGTGTCTCTCTCCCGCTTTTCCCACGCCTCACGGCCCCGCACTGGCATTCTGACACCCTTCCCAAAATAGCGGCGCCCGCTCCCCCACTCTGGCGGCCTTTCGGCCTCTTGGGGGGAACGGGCGCCTCGGTGTCGTCATCCCGGCATGGCCACCTCGCGTGTTGGGGGTTGTCGTTGTCCTTCGGCTACCCCTTCACACAGACGACCTGCTTCAACGTGTGGACCACTTCGACCAGGTCCGACTGCGCCGCCATCACCGCGTCGATGGGCTTGTACGCCGCCGGCGTCTCGTCAATCACGTCCACGTCCTTGCGGCACTCCACGCCCTCGGTCGCCTTCGCGTGGTCTTCCAACGTGAAGCGCTTCTTCGCCGCCTCACGCGACATCACCCGGCCCGCGCCGTGGCTGCAGGAATGGAAGCTGTCCGCGTTTCCCTTCCCTCGGACGATGTACGAACGCGCCCCCATGCTGCCGGGGATGATGCCGAGGTCACCCTCGCGCGCCCGCACCGCGCCCTTGCGCGTCACGAAGCAGTTCTTCCCGAAGTGATGCTCACGCGACACGTAGTTGTGGTGGCAGTTCACCGCCGACTCAGACAACGAGAACGGAGGCAGCTCACCACTCAACTGCAACGCATCCACCGCGCCTCGCAGCATCAGCTCGCGGTTCATCGCCGCGAAGTCCTGCGCCCAGCTCACCGCGAAGACGTAGTCATCGAAGTGCTCCGTCCCTTCCGGCAGGTACGCCAGGTCCGCGTCGGGGAGGTTGATATGCCACTGGCGCATGTCCTCCTTCGCCAGCTCGATGAAGTAGCTGCCGATACGGTTACCCACGCCACGCGAACCGGAGTGCAACATCAGCCACACGCCATCCGACTCGTCCAGGCACAGCTCGATGAAGTGGTTACCCGTCCCGAGCGTACCCAGGTGCGCCAGCTCCGGCCCACGGCCGATGCGAGGGTGCTTGGCGACGATGCGGTCATACCCCTCCATCAACCGCGACCACACCTGCTGATGCGAGGCCGGAGCCACGCGCCACGCGCCGACGTCATTGCGGCCCCCGTTGTCCGAGCGGCCATGCGGCACCGCCCGCTCGATGGCCGAGCGCACCCCACGCAGCGAGTCCGGGAGCTGGTCCGCGCGCAGCGTCGTGCGCACGGCGATCATCCCGCAGCCGATATCCACACCCACCGCCGCCGGCACCACCGCGCCCACCGTCGGGACGACGCTACCCACCGTCGCACCGTAACCGCGGTGCACGTCCGGCATCACCGCGACCCACTTGTGGATGAAGGGCAGGCCGCGCAGGTTCCGGAGCTGCTTCTTGGCCTCGTCCTCGAACGGCACACCCAACGTCCACGACTTGATGGGGCGACCCGCCTCGTCCGACAGCACCTCGTAGCTCACCTTGTTGCGCTCCATGGCCTTCACCTTTCGGTCGTTCGCCCGGGCTCTGTTTCCCGGGCACGGAGGGACGTAGAGCAGCCGGCGTGCCAACCCTCGCTCCGAGGGAAGCCCCTGGACATGGCTCGCCATCCCTATCTCCTGGGATAAAGTCCTATTCAAATGGCGAAGACGCGAGCGAAGCAGACGGTCGTCCTCGGGATGCTCGGGACGACGCTGGACACGGGGCAGGGCCCCGGGCGGTGGAGCAAGTGGCGCCCCACGGTGGCGCTGTGCCAGCAGGACGACCTCGTGGTTCACCGGCTGGAGCTGCTGCACCCATCGAACGCGGCGGGGCTCGCGTCCACGCTGGTGGGAGACATCCGGCAGGTGTCTCCGGAGACGTCCGTGCGCGCCACGCCACTGGACATCCGAAACCCGTGGGATTTGGAGGAGACGTACGGCGCGCTGCTCGACTACGTGCGCGCGTATCCCTTCAACCCGGAGGAGGAGGACTATCTCGTCCACATCACCACGGGCACGCACATCGCGCAGATCTGCATGTTCCTGCTGGTGGAGAGCCGGCTCATCCCAGGCCGGCTGGTGCAGCTCTCCCCCGCGGGCCGGGACAAGACGGGCACCGGCGCGGGGACCCACACGCTCATCGACCTGGACCTGTCGCGCTACGACACGCTGGCCACGCGCTTCCAACAGGAGCAGCGCGAGGGCCTGTCCTTCCTCAAGGCCGGCATCGACACGCGCAACGCCGCCTTCAACCGCATCATCGAGCGAATCGAGCAGGTGGCCACCCAATCGCGCGCGCCGCTGCTCATCACCGGCCCCACCGGCGCGGGCAAGTCGCAGCTCGCCCGGCGCATCTACACGTTGAAGAAGTCGCGAGGCACCGTCAGCGGACCGTTCGTGGACCTCAACTGCGCCACGCTGCGCGGCGACGGCGCCATGTCCGCGCTGTTCGGCCACGTGAAGGGCTCGTTCACCGGAGCGCTCCAGGACCGGCCGGGACTGCTGAGACAGGCCCACGGCGGCGTGCTGTTCCTGGATGAGATTGGGGAGCTGGGCGCGGACGAGCAGGCCATGCTGCTGCGGGCGCTGGAGGACAAGCGCTTCCTGCCTGTCGGCTCGGACCGGGAAGTCGAGAGCGACTTCCAGCTCATCGCCGGCACCAACCGGGACCTGCTGGTGGACGTCGAGCAGGGGCGCTTCCGGGAGGATTTGCTCGCGCGCATCAACCTGTGGACCTTCCGACTGCCCGCCCTGCGGGAGCGGCCGGAGGACATCCCGCCCAACCTCCTCTACGAGTTGGACAAGGCCTCGGAGGCGATGGGCGCGCGCATCACTTTCAACAAGGAGGCCCAGGAGCGATTCCTGCGCTTCGCCACCTCGCCCGATGCGCGCTGGTCGGGCAACTTCCGGGACCTCAACGCCGCGGTGCTGCGCATGGCCACGCTCGCGCCCGGAGGCCGCATCACCCGAGATGTCGTGGACGAGGAACTGGAGCGGCTGCGCGCGCAGTGGCGCACGGGCGGCTCGCGCCCCGGGCCGTTGCAATCCGTGGGGGCTGGAGACCGCGTCGCCGAGGTGCTGGGAGAGACGTTGGCCCAGGAGCTGGACCGGTTCGACCGCGTGCAGCTCGCGGACGTGCTGGGCGTCTGCCAGGGCGTGCGCTCCCTGTCCGAAGCCGGACGCGTGCTGTTCTCCCAGTCCCGTGCGAGGAAGGCGAGCGTCAATGATGCGGACCGCCTCAAGAAGTACCTCGCGCGCTTCGGCCTCACCTGGGCGGATGTCAGCGGGACGGTGAGCCCTGACTGACGAACCCGAGGGCGGCGCGGAAAAAAGCACGTCCACGCCTCAAGGGTGGTGACGTTCGGCGTCTTCATCGGTGTTCCACGAAGAAGGGGGGGCCGTGAGCCGGACGGGCCTTCGACGGGACCATCGCCATGCCTACGCCTCACCGCCCCCTCGTGCCTCGATGCAGGAGCGCCGCGTGGCTCATCGCCACCGCCCTGCTCCTGAGCGGGATGCGCGCCGGGGCGCAGGTGCGCGAGCCCGACAACTTCCTCGCCACGTCCGTCACGTTCTCCTCGGCGCCCCGACCGCGGCAAGTCTCCACCCGGCACGTCTCGCCCACCATCGCCGCCGGCTTGCGCGTCTCCGAGCATGGCCAGCTCCGACTCGACTGGGGACTGCCCTACACCGCGCTGAAACCCGATGGCGGAGTGGAAGGGTCCACGAGCCACCTGGGCTCGTCCAACCTGCTCGTGGGCCTGCACCATGTCCGCACCTTCGCGGACGACAGCCTGTTCGTCCGCATCGGCGCGGGAGTCGCCCTCCCGCTGGCCCGCCATGAGGACGCTGGCGTCGTCGGCGCGCGGACGGTTGAGACAGAGGGCGTCAACTACGCCACCGCCTCCGCCGTGCGTGGGCTCGCGGACCCGTGGCTGTGGGCGCTCGATACGACGTCCATCGTCCTGCCCATGGCGGTGGGTGTGGACCTGCCCGGCTTCCAGCTCCGCGCGGACGTGGCGCTCGGCATGCTCATGCCCGTGTCCCGCTCCGCGCGCGATACCCACTTCGTCGCACAGGCCAGCGCGGAGGCCTCGCTCGGGCTCGGCATGCTCGAGCCCGGCGTGCGCGCCCAGGTCGTCTCGCCCCGCCTCACCGAGGCGACGTGGGACGGAGAGGACTCCCAGCTCTCCCTGGAGCCTTTCGTCCGTGTGCGGCTCGGGCCCGCGTTCGCCCGGGCGGGCGTGCGCATCGACCTGGGCGTTCCCGAGTCGAGCCCCACACCCAGCACCTCACGCATGTGGGCACTGGGGCTGGGGCTGGGCGTGGCGTTCTGAAGGCTCCGCTACTTGATGAGGTAGAAGGCTTCCTGGCGCGGCACGAAGAACTTCCAGCCCTCCTGCGTGAGGTAGGCCGGGTCCTCCTCCATCACCGCCACCTTCTGCCCATCCCACTCCGGCACCGGCGTGGACGTGTTCAGTTCGATGGCGATGTATGAGCCTTCTCGTAGCGCCTTCGGTGAGTCCTTGCGCGTCGACGAGCGGAAGTCGATGGAGGCTCCCAGCGCGTGGCCCTGGTTCCCGAGGGGATGGCTGTACACCTGCGCCTCGATGCCCCGCTCCTTCATCTCCGCCATCGTCTCGTCATACACATCCGCGGACGAGCGGCCCGGTCGGGAGGTCTTCAACATCAGCACATCCTGGAGCGCGTTCGTGTTCGCCAGCGCCTTCTTCAGTCCCTCGGGCGCGTCCTTCTCACCGTCGCGCAGCACATAGGCCATCTTCTGCCAGTCGGTGTGCAGTCCCAGGTAGCTGATGCCGAAGTCCACGTGGATGAGGTCGCCGCGTTCGATGACCAGGTCCTCCTTCGCCACGGCGAGGAAGCCTCGGGACTTCGCGGGGACACCTCCCTTGCGCTGCACCCGCATGTCCGGCTGGAACCACGTGCCGACGCCCAGCGCGCCCAGCCTGTCGTAGAGCCAGCGGCGCACGTCCCCCACCGTCGTCTTCCCCGGCACGATGACCTTCGAGGAGAAGGCCTGCTTCACCACCGCGTCCGTCAATTCCACCAGCCCCCGGTAGGGCTCCCACTCCTCGGGCAGCCGCGTGTCCAGGTACTCCTCGATGAGCGGCGCCGCGCTCACGAAGCGCGCCTCCGCCTCCGCGCCGAACGCGTCCACCAGGAAGGCATGGCTGTCTTTCGTCAGGCTGCGTGTCACGCCCCGCTTGCCGCCAATGCCCAGCGCAATCGCCTTGGGTTGGTGGCGCGCGTCCAGCGACTTCAGGGCCTCAGCGGGGGACTGGCCCTCCTCGGGCACCTCGAAGAACCGGAGGATGGACTCCTCCGCGTAGCCCGTCAGCGCCACGCGCTTCAGGCCCTCTGCTCCCGCGTCCACGAAGACGAAGATGTCCCGGTTGCCCGCGTACGGACGCGGTGGCGCCACGAACTGCGTCAGCGGATCATCGTGGAACTCCTCGTTGACGATGATCCACATGCCCACGCCGTGCCTGCGCATCATCTCCAGCAGCAGGCCGTGGCGCTTGTCCAGCCAGTCCTCTCGCAGCGCAATCTGCTGGGACATGGGCAACAGCTTGGACGTTTCGTCGTTCCGCTCCGCGCTCCGGGCGCCAGTACAAGCGGACAAGAACAAGAGCGGCAAGGCCGCCCACTTCAGCAGGGTCATGAAGGACTCCGAGTCGAGTTGGAGCCCCACCCTAGCGCCGGCATGCCCTTCGCCGAAGTCCCCCAC